>DASTLD010000038.1:0-8411 GCA_035715345.1 Longimicrobium sp. | reverse complement strand
GCTGCGCCGGCTGGCGCTCGGGCGGGGGCGCGGACTCGACCTCGGTCACGGAGGAGGGCTGTGCGGGCCGGCCCTCGGGCTGGGCTTCCGGCTGCGCCTCCGGGGGGAACGGCTGGTTGGTGGTGGCGCCCATGCACCCCTGCGCCGCGGTCTCCGACCCGCCGCGCCGGGGCACCGGCAGCACCGGGCGCGGCGCCCGCGCCGGGCCGGCCAGGTCCATGGCGCGCGGCGCCGGCGTCCGGGCCGGGTCCAGGCGCACCAGGCGGTACAGCCAGCGGAAGTCGGCGTCCTCGGCGCCCGCGGTCTGCGGGTCCAGGTCCTCCCACTCCAGCGGGTTGTGGGCGCACAGGTTGGCCAGCTTGATCCGCACCGGCCCGCCGTCCGCCGGCCGCAGCTCCAGCTCCGTCTCCGGCGCGCCGTCGAAGCCGGACACGCGCACCTTCAGGTGGTCGCCGGGCACGCGCGTGGTCCAGGTGGCCGTGGACGAGAAGGTGCCCACGTACGGCTCCTCGTGGCTCAGCAGCGGGGGGATGCGCCACTGGTCCGTGGGCCCGGAGGAGCGCAGCACGCCCCCGGTCAGCACCGTGCGCATGAGGAGGATGGGCGGCGGCGCGCTGGAGAAGAGCCCGTCCACCAGCTCCACGCGCTCCGCGATGCGCTCGAACTCGGGAAAGCGCAGCTCGCTGGTGTCGATCGGGCCGGCGGCCAGCCCGTCCAGGTGCAGCACCTGCCGGTCGAAGCGGTGCACCAGCTCGTAGCGCGGCGCGCCGGCGCCGGGGCCCAGGCCGGCGGCGTGCACGGGCGGCAGGCGCAGCGGCGCGCCGCCGAGGGACACGTTCTCCAGGTCGAAGCGCACGTAGCCCGCGTGCGCCTCCGCGTCCGTCTCGTCCGGGTGGAAGTGCGTGGGGTGCGCGCGCCGGCGGCAGTCGGGCATCAGCACCGCCACCCGCTGCCCGTCCGGGTGGAGCACGTACAGCGCAAGTCCGGAGAACTGCACCTCCAGGTCGATCCCCTCTTCCCGTGCCGACATGGTCTGCTCCCGTGGTTGATTGATGGGTGATGCGATCACGGTCCGGTGTAGATGAATCCCGCCCAGGCCCGCGGGTCCGCGCCCTCGCGCAGGGCCGCGAGCTGCGCCGCCCGCAGCGACGCCGCCGTGGGCGCCCCCCCGGCCAGGTGGCGGTGGAACGCCACCAGCAGCGCGGTGGCGTCGTCGTCGGCCACCTCCCACACCGTGCTGACGGTGGCCGGCACGCCCGCGCGCAGGAAGCTGTACGCCAGGCCGGGGATGGCCCCGGTGCGCGTGGCCCGCGGGCTCAGCGAAGTGCACGCAGAGAGCACGGCAACCCCCACGTTAGAGAGGCGCAGCCCGCCGATTTCCCGCGCGTACAGGACGCCGCTCGCCATCTCCGCGTCCGGCGCCAGCGCCAGGTACGACTGCTCGGGGCGGTCGCCGTTGAAGACGGCGTGGCCGGCAAAGTGGAAGATGCCGGCCCGCGGCAGCAGGCCCAGCACCGCCGTGCGCCGCGCCTGGGACCCGCGCAGCAGCGTGGCGCCCGGGTGCAGCGCGGCCACGGAGCCCGCCTCGCGCGCGGCGTGGGCCAGGCGGGGCAGGGCGCGGGCGGCCGCGCTGTCCAGCTCCGGGTCGCCCACCACCAGCGCCCGCGCGCCGTCCACCGCCCGGCGCGGCGCCGCGGAAGCGGCCAGGAAGAACGAGGCGCTGGGGACGGTGCGCAGCACGTAGCGCTCGACCACGTGCCGGCCCGCGGCGCCGTCGCGCAGCGCCGCGAACGGCACGCGCGACAGCTCGCGCTCGGTGACCACCGTGAGCTGGCGCATGCCGCGCAGCTCCGCTTCCAGCGGGCGCAGCAGCAGGTCGTACAGGCGGACGGGCGCGTCCTCCCGGCCCTGCTCCAGCGCGGCGGCCAGCGCGGCGACGGTGTCGCGCGGGACGGGGACGGCGTGGTGCCGCGTGCCGCGCCTGGAGACGGTCCAGGCCACCACGCTGTCGCGCAGCAGCGCGTACTCCACGAAGAGCATGTCGTCGGGCAGCGCCGCGGCCACCTGGCCCGGCGCGGTGACCGCGCGCCCGGACGCCGACGAGGCGGCGCGCGCCTCCGCCGACCAGCCGTGGACGCGCCCGCGCTCCAGCACCGCGAACGCCGCGTCCGCCCGCCCGGCCTGCAGCTCCAGCGCGACCATGGCGTCGAACACGTTCTCCACCGTCTCGTAGAAGGTGGCCCCCTCCACGAAGCCGCGGAACGACCCGCGCTGCCGCTCCACCTCGCGGATGGCCTCGCGCAGCCACGCCTCGGCGCGCGCGCGGTCTCCGGTGGCCCACGCGGCCATGGCCGCCTCGTACAGCGCGGCGGGCAGATAGACGTCGTGCCCGAACCCGCGGTACAGCTCCACGGCGCTCGCCGCCAGCGGCAGGGCGGCGCGCGGGTCGTGCGGGCGCAGGGCCTGGCTCAGCACCAGCCGCACGTGCGCCAGGACCCGCCGGCCGGCGCTGCCGGTGTCCAGGCGCGCGGACCACGCCCGCGCCCGGTCCATGGCCGTGCGCGCCTGATCGTGCAGCCCCACGGCGGCCAGCTCGCGCGCGTGGGCGGCGCCGGCCATCGACAGCACCTCCGCGTTGCCCACGCGGCGCGCCATCTCCACGTGCTCCCGCGTCACCGCCAGGGCGGCGTGGCGGAGCGTGTCCGCGCGAGCGTGGTGCGCCACGTTGGCCAGGTGGTTGTTGAGGCGGTCGGAGTCGCGGAAGGGGGAGAGCAGGCGCAGCGCGCGGTACGCCTGCGCGCGCCCCGCCGCCGGGTCCCCGGCCAGGGTCAGCCCCTCCGACAGGTTCACGGTCAGGCTGCCCGCGTTCCAGGCGTCGCCCGCGGCTTCCAGGTGCGCCGCGGCCTGCCGGTACAGCGCGTTGGCGCGGTCCAGCCCGCCCTGGCGGAGCTGGCTGACCCCCAGCGACGAGGCGGCCCGCCCCAGCAGCAGCGGCTGCCCCGCGTCCACGCGCGCCAGGAGGGCGCGGTAGATGGAATCGCCGGGGGCGTACTCCACGCGGCTGACGTGGCTGGCCGCGCGGTAGTAGGCCGCCCACTCCGCCGCCGGCGAGCCGTGCCCGCGCAGCGTCCGCTCCGCCTCCGCCAGGGCGCGCAGGGCGGGGCCGTACTGCCGGGCCTCGTAGGCGCGCTGCCCGTCCGCGAGCGCCGCGTGCCCCCGCGCCAGCGCGCGCAGCCGGGGGGGATCGGCGGCGGCCGCGTCCACGACCCCGAGCGCGCGCGGCATCCCGCGGTCATGGCCGGCCCGCTCCGCCGCGCGCGCGATCTCGCGGCCCAGCGCCAGCAGCCGCTGCGCGCGGGCGGTGTCGTCCGCCAGGTACGCGCGGCCCCACCCGGCCAGCGCCCGCATGCCGGCGTCCCGCGCGCGCTCGGCGGACGCAGCGGCCATCGCGGCAATCCGCGCGCGGGCCGCGGCGTCGATGCGCGCGGGCGGCGTCTCCAGCAGCGAGTCCCACGACACGGGACCGGCCGCGCGCGACGCCACGGCCCGCGCGTGGGCGTGCGCCTCCGCGCGCCAGGCGGAGTCGCGCTCGACGGCCAGGTAGCGCCACCAGGCGCGGGCAGCGCCGTCCAGCAGGTACAGCCGCTCGTGCACCAGCGCGCGGTTGAAGAGGGCGGGGAGCAGGAGGGAGTCGATCGCGACGGCGCGCTCCACCCGGTCCAGCGCGCGCAGCATCGGCGTCAGGTGCTGGCGGCGCTCGCCCAGCGCCAGGTAGGCGACGGCCAGGTCGTTCAGGATGCGCGCGTCGTCCGGCGCGCGGGCGTGCGCCCGCTCCAGCGTGTCGATGGCGTGGCCCAGGAAGGCGCTGTCCGCCTCGTGCCAGCGCAGGCGGACCAGGGCGCGCGCCTGCAGCGCCGCGGCGGACGAATCACCCGCGAGCTGCTCCCGCGCCGTCCGCTCCAGCTCCGCGACGCGCTCGAACCCGGGCGTGCGCGGGCGCGGTGGGCGCCCGCAGGCGGAGCGGGGGACCAGCGCGGCCGTGTCCACGTGCGCGGGGCAGGCGTGCCACGCGTCCTGGTGCGACAGCCGCCCGGTGGTGAAGCGGTCGCGCGCCAGCGCGTCCATCACCCGTCCGGCGGCGGTCCCGCTGTCCCGGGGCTCGGCGCCGCAGCCGCACAGCGCGAGCGCCAGCACGGCGGCGCCGACGAGGCGCACGGCCGCACTCGCGTGAGAGCGTTCTCGTGGGGGGCGCGCCCGGCACCGGGAGCGCGGAGGAAGGGACAAGGGTGGCCGTATGAATGGTGTGGATGAAGCAGGGCCGGGATCGTACCCGGCCCACCCTGCCGCGCCGGCGTCCGCTCAGCCGGCGCCCTCCCGGGTGGCGATGGCCAGCGCCGAGCGCACCGCGTCCAGCTCCGCGGGAGCGACGCCGTCGCCGAGCAGGGCGTGGACCCGCTCGAGCGCCTGGACGAACGACGCCCTGGCGCCCGCTTCCCGCGTGCGGCCGATCAGCGTCGCCAGCTCCTCCGCCACCGCCGCGCTGAAGTAGTCCGTCTCGCGGGCCAGGGCGGCCAGGCGCGCCTGCTCCACCCACACGCCCGCCGCGAACATGGGCGAGTCGCGGAAGAACTCCTGCATGCCCGTGGCCGCGTGCCGGCGGTCGCGCGCCAGCTTGGCGGTGGGCGCGGCGGCGCGGGAGCCGATGTCCTGGTACTCCGCCATCAGCGAGCCCGCCTGGCGCCGCGCCAGCAGCGAGGCCAGCTCCGGCTGTACGCGCCGCACCGCCGCGGCGTCCCGCGCGTCGAGCGCCGCCTCCACGTCCACCAGGCGCACGCCGATGCGGAAGTCGCCCGGGCGGTTGGCGGCGCCCGCGCCGGTGCCGCGCATCACGGACCAGCCCGGCTGCTCCCACCCCGTGCCCAGCGCGGCGGCCAGGCTGCCCTCGCCGGGGGCGGCCACCAGCGTGGAGCCGTCCAGCCGCAGCGGCGCCCCTTCGCCGCCACCCCCGCGGCGCAGCGCGAAGGGCACCAGCAGCGCCAGCGCCAGCACCGCCACGGTGGGCACCCACAGGCGCCTGGACCACCCCGGCCGGGGCTTGGGCGGGTGCGGCGGCTGAGGCGCGTCATCCGAAACGCGGCCCATCAGGCGCGCCGTCTCCGCGAGCATTTCGATGCCCTCCGGCGAGCGCGCCAGCCGCTCCATCAGCGCGGCGCGCTCATTGTCCGGGAGCGTTCCATCCAGCAGCGCCGCAACCTCTTCCGGGTTCACTGATTCCCGTCTGACCATCACACCCTCCTGGGGCGGGTATTTCGTGCTTTTCCTTATTGACGGGCACAGGTTGCCGGTTGCGCGGCTCCGGGCCCGCGGCGTTCACGGGAACTCCCCGCTGTCCAGGAGATCGATCAGCGTGTCCCGGTTCACCCCCTCCGCCTCCAGCCGCGTGCGCAGGTGCGCCAGCGCGCGCTCCAGCCTGCGGTAGAGCGGCTTTGCTTCCAGGTTCAGCATGCGTGCGATGTCCGCAATGCTGGGTCCCTGCCAGAAGCGCAGGCGGACAATGACCTGGTCCTCGGCGGGCAGCTCCTCCATCGCCTGGTTGATCACCTGGCGGACGCGCTTCTCCTCTCGCTCCTTCTCATCGTCCCTCAGGTCTTGGTCGGCCGTCCGGGACCCGGGCGCGTCCGGCATGACCGCGTGCGTTCGCTCCGATGTGCGCGTCCGCGCCGGGATCTTCGCGTGCAGCTCGATCAGCTCCCGCTCGGTGAGCCGGGTTCCCGAAGAGTGCATCACCTCTATGGCCTGGGAGAGAGAGTAGCCGTCGCGGTAAAGCAGCGCCTCCAGGCGGACGGCCTCAACGCCCAGGCGCCTGGCGGCGGCGGACGAGCGCCAGCGCTTCCAGTGCTTTACGCGATAGTCCAGGTAGATGCGTACAATAACCGTGTTCAGGAAGGTGGCGATGGAGCTGCCCCCCCGGTACTTGCGGAGGGTGGCGTAGTCTTTCTCGATCAGGCGCTCGTAGACCCATGACTTGAAGTCGTCCGCCTCATCCCCCACCAGCGCCTTCCTGTACGAAAGCGTCGCGGTGATCCTGTCGATCGTTGCCAGGTGGGCGAGGAAGAACGCCTCGAACTCCGGCGGGTCGGGGGGTGCAGCCATTTGCGCTGAGAAACATCGGTGGAGGGGATGCGCACGCGGGGGCCGCTCCCCCGGCGAAAAGCTGCCGGGAAGGGGAGACGCAGCCTGTTTACTCAACCTACCCCGCCGCACAGGAGAGGTCAACCAATGGCTCGGACGGAGCCCACGCGGCGGCATCTCCCACGTCCGCGGGGCCGACCGTCTCCATCCGCGCGGATCGGCGCGCTCAGGGAGGCGGGGCGGCGCCGGCGGCGTCCAGCGCGCGGACCACGGCGCCGAGCACGCGGGTGGGCGGCGGGTCCAGCGCGGGGCCGTGGCTGGTGTTGACCTGTACCGCGACGGCGAGCTGCCGGTCGGGGAAGTACATCACCTCCGTGACCCAGCCGGGAAAGAAGCCGCTGTGGCCGTGCGCCGTGCCCAGCGGCAGCGGCCGGACGATGACGCCCAGCCCGTAGGTGGTGCCCTGCGGCCCCAGCGGCGCGGGCACGCCGGCCAGCATCTCCCGCATCAGCTCCGGCGCCAGCACGCGGCCGCCGTACAGCGCGTGCGCCCAGCGCGCCAGGTCGCGCGCGGTGGAGGCCATCCCCCCGCCCGTCCACTCGAACTGCGGGTTGATGGACATGCGCCCGCCCGCGCCCAGCATGGCGTCCGCGCCGCCGAACGGGTTGCCCGGCCCCGCGTATCCCTGCGCCAGGCCGGGGATGAGCGCGCGGTCGGAGGGCGTGGTGGCGTCCAGCCCCAGCGGCACCAGCAGCCGGCGCCGCGCCTCGTCGTAGTAGCGGCTGCCGGTGATGCGCTCGATGATCATCCCCAGCACGATGTAGTTCGTGTCGGAGTAGTCCCACCCGGCGCCGGGCGCGAACGGCGGCGCGGCGCCGTGCAGGTACGCCAGCAGCTCCTCCGGCCGCCAGACGCGCTGCGGCTGCGCGGTCAGGTCGCGGGTGAACGCGTCGGAGAACTCGTAGCGCTGCAGGCCGCTGGTGTGGTTCATCAGCATGCGCACGGTCATCCCCGCCGCGTTGGGCAGGCGGCCGAACCAGGGCAGGTCTCCCAGGTACCGCGAGACCGGCGCGTCCAGCTCCAGCCTTCCCTCGCCCACGAGCTGCAGCGCGACGGCGGCCACGTACGTCTTGCCCACGCTGCCCTGCAGCATGAGGTGCGCGGGCGTCATCGGCTCGCGGCGCGCCGTGTCCGCCAGCCCCGCCGCCGCGCCCAGCGACGACCCGTCGCGGAACGCCACGCCGACGGTCACGCCGGGATACTTCGCGCCCGCCTGCAGCGAGTCCACCACCCGCTGCACCACGGGCCGCATCGCGTCCGCGAGCCCCGGCGCGGCGGCGGGTGTGGCGGTGGCGCGCGGAGCGGGTGCCGCGCAGCCGGCCAGCGCGGCGAGGACGAGCAGAGTGGGGAAGGAGGCGCGAAGACGGGTGGCGTGCATCGGTTCGTCCGGGTTGGGGAGATGGAAGACGGGACGATGGCGCGCCGTCACCCGCCCGGCAAGCGCTGCTCCGCGGATTGTACGATGGTTGCATCCGCGCGCGCGCCGTGCCACACTGATGGCCCACCGGAACCCGGGAAAATGCAGCAGAGCGTGATGGAGAAGTCCTGGTCCGCGGAATCCCGCGTCGCCCTGCTCGCGTGCGCCCTGCTGGCCGCGTGCGGTGGGGGGACGACGCCGCCCGCGCCCGCGCCGGCTCCCGCGCCGGCCGCATCGCCCCCCGCCGGGCACGTGCACGCGCCGGCGGGGGAGGCACGGGTGATGGACCCCGACATCCGGTTCATGCAGCGGATGATCGCGCACCACGGGCAGGCGCTGGAGATGACGGCGCTGGTGGAGGAGCGCACCGGCCGGCGCGACCTGTACCTGCTGGCCGGGCGCATGGACGTCTCGCAGAAGGACGAGATCGCCTGGATGCAGCGCTGGCTGCGGGAGCGCGGCGCCGCCGTCCCCGACCCCCACGCGCACCACGGCGAGCACGAGGGGATGCCGGGCATGCTGACGGAGGCGGAGATGGCGGCCATGCGCGCCGCCAGCGGGCAGGAGTTCGACCGGCGCTTCCTGGAGGGCATGATCCGCCACCACCAGGGAGCGCTGGCCATGGTGTCGGAGCTGTTCGCCACGCCCGGCGCGGCGCAGCGGCCGGAGGTGTTCCAGTTCGCGAACGACGTGGACGCGGACCAGCGCGCGGAGATCGCGCGGATGCAGGCCCTGCTCGGCGTGCCCCAGCCCTGACGGGGGGGAGCGCGACCCGGAGTATCTACCTGAAGAACCGAGGATG
>DASTLD010000037.1:0-14002 GCA_035715345.1 Longimicrobium sp. | reverse complement strand
GGACGGCGACGGCAAGGTGAGCCTGCGCGGCAACGAGAACGTGGCGGTGCAGATCAACGGCCGCCCGGTCCCCATGCGCGGCGAGCAGCTCGCCAACTACCTGCAGCAGCTGCCGTCCAACGTGGTGGAGAGCATCGAGGTGATCCCCAACCCCTCGGCCAAGTACGAGCCGGAGGGCATGGCGGGCATCGTGAACATCGTGCTCAAGCAGAACACCGACCTGGGGCTGAGCGGCGGCCTGATCCTGGGCGCCGGCACCCGCGGCAAGTACAACGGCTCCGGCAACCTGGGCTGGCAGAAGGGCCCGCTGACGCTGTACGGCAGCTACGGCTACCGCCACGAGGAGCGGCTGAGCACGGGCGAGAACTACCGCGAGACCTTCGCCGCCCCCAGCGCCACCGACCCGCTCGCCTACCTGGAGCAGGACATCCTGGCCGAGCAGCAGATGAACACGCACATGCTGAACGGCACGGCGGACCTGCGCCTGGGCAAGACGGACGTGCTCTCCAGCAACGTGATGCTGATGCGCGGCGCCTTCGACAACGCGAACGACAACACCTACGTGGAGCGGAACGCGGCGTTCACGCCGGTGAGCCGCTACCTGGGCAACAACCACAACGCGATGGACCAGCTGAGCTTCGACGGGTCGCTGGCGTACCGGCGCACGCTGCAGCCGCAGCGCAACGTGCTCTCGGCCGAGCTGCGCTTCAACAGCCAGGACCACGACGCGCTCGCCCGCTTCTCCCGGCAGATGCTCACCGACGCCGGCACGCCGGACGGCGGCCAGCCGCTGCGCGAGGACAACCTGGTGGAGTCGTTCAACCGCACCATCACGGCGCAGCTGGACTACACCCGCGCCTTCGGCGAGCGCACGCGCCTGGAGACGGGGTACAAGGGCACGCTGCGGCTGCTGGACAACGAGACCGGCGTGGACCGCTTCGACCACGGCACGGGCCGCTGGGTGGACGTGGCGGGGCGCGACAACGCGTTCGAGTACGACGAGAACGTGAACGCCGGCTACGCGGTGCTGAGCCAGGGCGTCGGCAAGCTCGACGTGCAGGCGGGCTTCCGCGCCGAGCGCACGGACCGCGAGTTCACGCTGGCCAACACCGGCGAGGCGTTCCCCAAGGAGTACTGGAGCTTCTTCCCCAGCGGCCTGGTGTCGCTGAGCCTGGACGAGCGCACGCAGGTCAAGGCCAGCTACAGCAAGCGCATCCAGCGGCCGGACACGCGCCTGCTCAACCCGTTCGGCTTCTACGAGGACCAGCTCAGCCGTAACCAGGGCAACCCGGACCTGGAGCCGGAGTACATGCACTCGCTGGAGCTGGGGTACCAGCGCTCCTTCGCGATGGGCTCGCTGCAGGCCACGCCGTTCTTCCGCCGCAGCGAGAACGCGGTGCGCCGCATCCGCGAGATGCACGGTGACACGGCGGTGTGGACCTTCAGGAACCTGGAGACCAGCGACTCGTACGGGCTGGACCTGAACGGCAGCCTGCGCACGGGCCCCGTCAACGGCTTCGTCGGCTTCAGCGCCTTCCGGAGCTCGAGCGAGGGCACGGTCAACGGACAGGACATCGGCGTGGAGACGGTCGGCTGGTCGGTGCGCGCCAACGCGACGTGGAAGTTGACGCCGCGGCTGGACCTGCAGGGCATGGCGATGTACCGCGCGCCGCAGGACGTGGAGCAGGGCCGCATGTCCGCCCAGCGCTTGAGCAGCTTCACGCTGCGGCAGAAGCTGATGGGCGAGAAGGCCAACGTGACACTGCGGCTGATGGACCCCTTCAACACGATGGGATTCACGCAGCGGACCCACGACGGGACCATCTACCAGCTGAACCAGCGGAAGGCAGGCGCGCGCGCCGCGTACCTGACCTTCACCTACAACTTCGGCCAGCAGCCGAAGATCCGCCCGCAGCAGCAGCCGGAGCAGACGCCGGACGCACAGATGCCGGGGACCCTTCCGGGCAACTGACACCGCACGGTCGATCAGATGAACGAGCGCCCGCCCCTCCACGCGAGGGGCGGGCGCTTTATTGAGAGGTATACGCGGCGTCATCGCCGGCGTCCGTCAGCCCGTGGGCGCCGCTGCGCGTGTGAACCCGCCCCTGCGCAGGGCCCCCGGCGATTGAAATCGCGGCTATGAAAACGTGAAGTCCGCCTGCGCGGACTGAACGGGGAAGTGCCGCGATCAGGAGCGCAGACCCGCGCATGTCCATGGTAGAGACGCCCCGCCGGGGCGTCTCTACGGGGCGTCGGTGCGCACAATCGGCCGCATCGCGAGAGAAAGCCCCTCCCCCGAAGTTGGGGGAGGGGCAGCGAGGAACGAGCGGGGAGGGGGCCTCCGCCCTCGAGAGGCAGCCCGCCCGGCGCACCCGGGCCCGCATGCACCTCCGCGTCCTCCGCGGCTCCGCGTGAGGCTAAAACAAAGGTGCGAGAGCGCCACTTTCGCACTCTCGCACCTTCGCACTCCACTGCGGTTCCGTCAGTACGCCGGCGCGTCGCTGGCAGGGAAGGACTCGATCGAGCCCTCCGTGACCTTGGCGCGGTCGTGGGCGTGGCTCTCGCTGCCCAGCGCCGCCCCGGCCGACATCCCCCCGGGCACCGCCTCCGGCTTCTCCTTGCCCAGCAGGAGCTGCCGCAGCACGTACTGCAGGATGCCGCCGTGGCGGTAGTACAGCACCTCCTGCGGCGTGTCGATGCGGACCCAGGCGGTGAACTCCTTCACCTGCCCGTCCTCGCCCGTGGCGCGCACGGTCACCTGGCGCCGCGCCAGGTTGCCGCCGATCACCTCCGTGATCCCCTCGAAGTCGAAGGTCTCGCGGCCGGTCAGCCCCAGCGACTGCACGCTCTCGCCGGGCTGGAACTGCAGCGGCAGCACGCCCATCCCCACCAGGTTGGAGCGGTGGATGCGCTCGTAGCTCTCCGCGATCACCACCTTGATGCCCTGCAGGTACGGGCCCTTGGCCGCCCAGTCGCGCGACGAGCCGCTGCCGTACTCCTTGCCCGCCAGCACCACCAGCGGCGTGCCGTCCTGCTGGTAGCGCATGGCGGCATCGTAGATGGTGGTGATCTCCTCGTCCGGGAAGTAGGTCGTGTACCCCCCCTCCGTGCCCGGCGCCAGCTGGTTGCGGATGCGAACGTTCGCGAAGGTGCCGCGGATCATGACCTCGTGGTTGCCGCGGCGCGCGCCGTAGGAGTTGAACTCCTTCGGGTCCACGCCGTGCTCGACGAGGTACTTCCCGGCCGGCGAGTCCTTCTTGATGCTGCCCGCGGGGGAGATATGGTCCGTGGTCACGCTGTCGCCCAGCAGCGCCACGGCGCGCGCGCCGGTGATCTCCGGCACCGTCTCCGGCGCCTCGCGCGGCATGTTCTCGAAGTACGGCGGCCGGCGCACGTAGGTGGACGAATCCTCCCACACGAAGCGGTCGCCGGCGGGCACGGGCATGGACTTCCAGCGCTCGTCCCCCTCGAACACGCCCGCGTAGCTGCGGCGGTACATCTCGCTCTCGATGGACTCGCGGATGGCCTGGTCCACCTCCGCCTGCGTGGGCCAGATGTCGCGCAGGAACACGGAGCGCCCCTCGCGGTCGGTGCCGATGGGCTCGTTGTACGGGTCCCAGTCGATGCGGCCCGCGATGGCGAACGCCACCACCAGCGGCGGCGACATCAGGAAGTTGGCGCGCACGTCGGAGTTGATGCGCCCCTCGAAGTTGCGGTTGCCGCTCAGCACCGAGCACGCGACCAGGCCGCCCTTCTGGATGGCGTCGGAGATCTCCTGCGGCAGCGGGCCGGAGTTGCCGATGCACGTCGTGCAGCCGTAGCCCACCACGTTGAAGCCCAGCGTCTCCAGGTGGCGCAGCACGCCGGCCTTCTCGTAGTACTCCGTCACCACCTTGGAGCCCGGCGCCAGCGACGTCTTGACCCACGGCTTGCGCGTGAGCCCGCGGTCCGCCGCCTTCCGCGCCAGCAGCCCCGCGGCCATCATCACCGCGGGGTTCGACGTGTTGGTGCAGCTGGTGATGGCCGCGATGACCACGGAGCCGTGGTCCAGCACCGCCTCCGCGTTCTCGATCATCACCACCTGCGCCGCGGGGGAGCGGTCGCTCCCCTCGCCCCAGATCCCCTCCGGCGCGGAGCCCATCGCGTGCCCCTCGCCGGACGACTCCTTGTGCGTGGCCGCGGCCCCGGCGGAGGGCATCAGCGTCGGCAGCGCCTTGCGGAAGGCCTTCTTGACGTCCGACAGGGTGATGCGGTCCTGCGGCCGGCGCGGGCCGGCGACGCTGGGCTGCACCGTGTTCAGGTCCAGCGTCAGCGTGTCGCTGAACCTGGGCTCGGGCGATTCCGGCGTGTGGAAGAGGCCCTGCTCCTTCATGTACGCCTCCACCAGCGCGATGCGCTCCTCGGAGCGGCCGGTGAAGCGCAGGTAGTCGAGCGTGGCCTGGTCCGGCGGGAAGATGGCGCAGGTGGCCCCGTACTCCGGCGACATGTTGCCGATCGTCGCGCGGTCCGCCAGCGGCAGGCTGGCCACGCCGGGGCCGTAGAACTCCACGAACTTGCCCACCACGCCCTTCTTGCGCAGCAGCTCGGTGACGGTCAGCACCAGGTCCGTGGCGGTGGAGCCCTCCGGCAGCTCGCCCTCCAGGCGGAAGCCGATGACCTCGGGGATGAGCATGGAGATGGGCTGGCCCAGCATGGCCGCCTCCGCCTCGATGCCGCCCACGCCCCAGGCCAGCACGCCCAGGCCGTTGACCATGGGCGTGTGGCTGTCCGTGCCCACGCAGGTGTCGGGATAGGCGAGGGGAACGCCCTCGCCGCCGCTCTCGTCGGTGGAGAAGACCACGCGCGACAGGTACTCCAGGTTCACCTGGTGCACGATGCCGGTGTTGGGGGGCACCACCTGGAAGTTGTTGAAGGCCTGCTGGCCCCAGCGCAGGAAGGCGTAGCGCTCCGCGTTGCGGCTGTAGTCCAGCTCCACGTTCTGCTCGAACGCCTCGGGCGTGCCGAAGGCGTCCACCTGGATGGAGTGGTCGATGACCAGCTCCACCGGCTGCAGCGGGTTGATGCGCGAGGGGTCGCCGCCCAGCTCGGCCATGGCGTCGCGCATGGCGGCCAGGTCCACCACGCAGGGCACGCCGGTGAAGTCCTGGAGGATGACGCGCGCCGGGGTGTAGGCGATCTCGCGGTCGGGGGGGTTCTTCGGGTCCCACCCGGCCAGCGCGACGATGTCGTCGCGGGTCACGGTGACGCCGTCCTCCAGGCGCAGCAGGTTCTCCAGCAGGATGCGCAGGGAGTAGGGCAGGCGCGATACGTCGTAGCCCTCGCGGGCCAGCGCGTCGAGGCGGAAGATCTGGTACTCGCGGCCGCCCACGCTCAGCGTGGAGCGGGCGCCGAAGCTGTCGGACATCAAGCTCTCCTGTCAGGCTGCGGAAGGTAGCGCGGACAGTTTAGCCCACGCCGCCGCTGCACGAAAGCGGGCCACCGGCGGCTGCAAGCGCGGTTCCAAGAGCATCTCACGCAGAGACGCAGAGAACGCAGAGAACTGCGGAGGCAGGGCGGCTTTCTCTGCGGCTCCCGTAGTTCCTCCGCGGCTCTGCGTGAATGCTGTTTCAGAGCCTCGGGATGCGTTAACGTCAGGGGAGACGAGAACGTCCTTATCGAACGTGAGCCAGCGAGCCGATGAGCCGTGAAGTGATCCTGATCGGGGACAAGGTCCTGATCAAGCCGGAAGAGGAGAACAGCAAGACGCCCAGCGGGCTGTACCTGCCGCAGGGCGTCGCGCAGATGGATCAGGTGATGGCCGGCTCCGTGGTGAACGTGGGTCCGGGGTACCCGCTGGGCGAGGCGCCGGAGGGGGGCGAGCCGTGGTCCGGGCGCACGCGGACGGAGCTGCGCTACGTGCCGCTCCAGGCCCAGAAGGGCGACTACGCCATCTTCCTGAAGGCCCCGGCCGTGGAGGTGGAGATCGACGGCAGCAAGTACCAGATCGTCCCCCACGGCGCCATCCTCCTCCTCATCCGCGACCGCATCCCCCTGCCGTAACAACGTTCCTCACGCAGAGGACGCGGAGAACTGCAGGAGGGAGACGGAGCAAACGCAGCCCATCTCCCCTCGCCGCAGTTCTCCGCGCCCTTTTCTCTGCGTTCTCTGCGTCTCTGCGTGAGTCCTGCAGTTCCTAGCAGCCGGCCAGCGCGACGCAGCGCTGCTCCTCGAACTCCCGCGGCTCGATCTGGATCGTGAGGTGGTGCAGGCCGAAGCGCTCGTGCAGCACCGCGTGCAGGTCCGCCAGGATCTCCGCGCTGGCGCGGCGGGCGGCGGGGTCGTCCACCACCACGTGCGCGCTCATGGACTCCATGCCGCTGGTGATGGTCCACACGTGCAGGTCGTGCACCCCCTCCACCCCCTCCACCTCCAGCATGGCCGCCCGCACCGCCTCCAGGTCGATGTGCGCCGGCGTGCCCTCCAGCAGCACCTGGATGCTCTCCCGCAGCAGGTGCCACGACGAGTAGATCACCAGCACCCCGATGGCCACCGACGCCGCCGGGTCCGCCCAGTACCACCCGAACGCCCACACCAGCACGCCGCCCGCGATGGCCCCCACGCTGCCCAGCGCGTCCGTCAGCAGGTGCAGCCACGCCCCCCGCACGTTCAGGCTGTCGTCCTTGCCGCCGTGCAGGATGAACAGCCCCGCCACGTTCACCGCCAGCCCCCCCAGCGCGATCCACATCACCGTGCTCCCCGCCACCGGCTCCGGCCGCCGGAAGCGCTGCGCCGCCTCCACGAAGATGAACAGCGAGATGGCGATCAGCGTGGCCCCGTTCACCAGCGCGGCCAGGATCTCCGTGCGGTGCCAGCCGAAGGTGCGCCGCGGCGTCGCGGGCCGCTGCGCCACCCACATCGCGAACAGCGACAGCGCCAGCGCGCCCACGTCGGACAGCATGTGCCCCGCGTCCGCCAGCAGCGCCAGCGAGTTGGCCAGCAGCCCGCCCACCACCTCGGCCACCAGGTACACGGCCGCCAGGGCGAGCGTGACCGCCAGCCGCCGCCGGTTGCGCGCCGCCCCGTGCGCGTGCGAGTGGCCCCCGTGGCCGTGATGATGGTGGTGTCCCGCGCCCATCCGTAGAGTGTCCGGTGGATGAAACGTGCGGCGGATGCGCCGTCGGCGGATACGAAAAAGGCGCGCCGCGGCGCGCCTGGCAAGCGTTACGTCCCCGCGCCCCCCGGCGGAGGCTCCGGCACCGCGGGCGAGAGGCCGCGGCGGAGGCCCCGCACGATCAGGAAGATGCCGACCGCCGCCATCACCAGGCTCAGCGTCTGGCCCATGGTCAGCGGGCCCAGCACGGTGCCCACCGGGTCGCCCGCGTCGGTGAACTGCGCGTCCGGCTGGCGGAACAGCTCCATGGTGATGCGGATCAGGGCGTATCCCAGCATGAACACGCCGCCCAGCGTGCCCGGCTCCATCTCCACGCGCCGCCGCCGCATCCACGCGTACAGGCCCCACAGCACCAGGCCCAGCAGGATGCCCTCGGCAAACGCCTCGTAGAGCTGCGACGGGTGGCGCAGCGGCACCATGGGCCGCACCTGCTGCCACAGCCCGCTCTGCCACGCCTGCTCGATCATGGCCTCGCGCTCGCGCATGCCGGCGGCGCCGCGGGCGATCAGCTCCTGGGCAAGCGGGTCCGTGGGAAAGCGCATGGCCCACGGCACGTCCGGCCCCGCCACGCGCCCGAACAGCTCGCCGTTGATGAAGTTGGCGATGCGGACGGTGAACAGGCCGGGGATCGACGACAGGCAAATCGTGTCGCCGATGTTCAGGAACGGGACGCCGCGGCTGCGGGCAAAGAGCCAGGCGGCCGCGATGGCGCCCGAGAGCCCCCCGTGGAAGGCCAGGCCGCCCTCCCAGATGCGCACGATGCGCGTGGGGTTCGCCGCGAAGCTGGGAAAGTCGTAGAACAGGGCGTATCCCAGGCGCCCGCCCACGATGACCCCGACGATCAGGTAGAAGAGCAGGTCGCCGATGTCGCGCGCGGGCAGGCGCAGGAAGCCGCTGCGGGCCAGGCGCCGCGCCAGCAGGTAGCCGCCCGCGAACGCCGCCAGGAAGGCCAGTCCGTACCAGCGGATGGCAAAGCCGCCCGGCAGCTGCAGGGCGACCGGGTTGACGCGGGGAAAGGGGATCTCGATGAGCCCCAGCGCGGGGACCAGCGCCGGAAGGGGCACGGCCGCGGCCGGCGCCGGACGGGGGAGGCCTTAGCGGCCGCCGGCGCGGGCGCGCGCCTCGGCCAGGCGCATCTCGATGTACGTGCGGCGGTCGGAGCCCTTCTCCATGTCCGCCAGCATGCGCTCGTACACCTTGGCCGCCTGCGCGTGGGCGCCGGCGCTCTCGTGCACCGCCGCCGCCTGGCTCAGCGCGTCGTAGCGGTGCATGTCCAGGTCCGCCTGCTCCGCCGCGCGCTCGTACGCCGCGATGGCCGCGGCGCGGTCGCCGGCCTGGAAGTGCGCGTCGCCCAGCAGCATGGCGCCCTGGATGGCCATGGGGCCGCCGCCCTCCGCCACCTGCCGCGCGGGCTGGACGGCCTGCTTGGGCTGGTTGGCCCGCAGCCGCACCTCGGCCAGCATCATGCGCGCCTCGTCCGCCTCCAGCGTGCCGCCGTGGGCGCGGATGAACGCCTCCAGCTTGGGCGCGCCGGCGGCCGTGACGACCGTGGGGTCCTGCTGCAGCGTCAGGAACGCCGCCGCCGCCTGGTTGCGCTTGCTGGCCTCCATCATCTTCCAGGCGATCAGGCCCAGCACCACCGCGCCCAGCAGCACCGCGGCAAGGATGATGGTGCGCGTGTTCCGGCGCGCCCAGGCGGCCACCTCGGCGGCGCGCATGGCCACCGCGTCGTCGGAGTTGAGCGCGCTATGGGCCTGGCGGGAGCGGGCGGCGGCGGTGGACGAGGCCATCGGGCGATCTCGGAAGTCTGCGGGATGGAGCGGGCGGCGGGCCGCCCGCAAGGCATCGGGACCAAAGAAGATGCGCGCACGCCGGTGCCCCGGCGCGCGCGAAAGCCCGTAATTCTATATCCCCGCTTGGACTTGTGTCAACCGGAGCCCGGCGCCCCCGCGGCCTGCCCCGCCGGGGCGGCGGCGGGGGCCGCGGAACGCGGGGGGTACAGCCGCTGGATGTACAGGTGCAGCCCGGCGATCTCCTCGTCCGTCAGGTGGCGGAAGGCGGTCTGCGAGGGCATCCACTCGTCCAGCTTGCGGCCCTGCGGCGTCACGCCCGTGCGCAGCGTGCGCGCGAACTGCTCGCGGCTCCAGGTGGCGGCCGCCGCCATCCCCGGCCCCGGCGGCGCGTCCGGCGCGGGGTGCTGGCCGCCCTGCATCTTCTCGCCGTGGCACTCCACGCAGATGCTGGAGGCAAAGTACTGCCCCCACTCCGCCGTCCCCGCCGGCGGCGGCGCGGCCCGCCGCGGCCCGTCCAGGTCGCCGCGCATCTTCTCCAGGTTCATCGTGGCCACCATCATGTAGCCCGGCAGCCTGACCTTGGTGGGCGGGATGGTGTCGCTGTGGACGGGCGGCAGGCTGGACAGGTACGCGGCGATGGCGGCGGCGTCCGCGTCGCTCAGGTTGTTGTACATGGCGTAGGGCATGAACGGCAGCACCATGCGCCCGGACGGCTTGACGCCGTAGCGCACCGCCGCGTCCCACTGCGCCGCGGTGTAGTGCGCGCCCACGCCCCCCTTGCCGCGGGTCAGGTTCGGCGCGTTCAGGCGCATGGGGGGGATGTCCAGGAAGCGCTTGCCGCCCAGTCCCTCGCCGTGGCAGCCGGTGCAGGCCAGGATGCGCGCCAGGTGCTCGCCCCGTGCCGCTGCCGCGGGGTCGGCGGCGGCGGCCACGACCGGACCCGGCCGGTACTCGCGCCCGAGCTTCTTCCGCCCGACGAAGTACAGCACGGTACCGGCGACGAGCGCCAGCGCCACCAGCCCACTCAGGCCGATCCCCAGCCACTTGAGCACCTTCCGCATCGTCTTCCTCTCCCGCCGTGATCGGTGTGGAAGCCGCGGATCCGCACGCGGCCGCGACGAGCTGCTCCCGAATGATGAAGCAGCCACAGCGGCGAATACAAGCATTTTTTCTTTACCTGCCGATTACCTGCGCGCGGCCGTGTCGCCAGGCGCGGTGGGGGACCGGCGTCGATCTTGCCGGAGGCGGGCCGGGCGCGCCCTCAGCCGGCGCTCCTTCCCGAGGTGGAAAATCCCGACCCAACGCATCACCCGACGACCATCCATGGCCGAGCGCTACGTCTACTTCTTCGGCGCGGGAGAGACGGAAGGCAGCAGGGAGATGAAGGACCTGCTGGGCGGCAAGGGCGCCGGCCTGGCGGAGATGGCGCGCATCGGCGTGCCGGTGCCCCCCGGCTTCACCATCACCACGGAAGTCTGCCGGCTGTACCTGCACGACGGCCGCTACCCGGACGGGCTGCGCGGGCATGTGGCCGCGGCGCTGGAGCGGCTGGAGCGCGCCACGGGCAAGACCTTCGGCGGCGGCGACCGGCCGCTGCTGGTCTCCGTGCGCTCCGGCGCCGCGTTCAGCATGCCCGGGATGATGGACACCATCCTCAACCTGGGCCTGACCGACGCCACCGCCGACGCCCTGGCCGCGGAGAGCGGCGACGCGCGCTTTGCCTACGACAGCTACCGGCGCTTCGTGCAGATGTACGCCGACGTGGTGCTGGGCGTGCATGCCAACCGCTTCGAGGAGCGGCTGGAGGCGGCCAAGCACGCCCGCGGCGTCACCGAGGACACGGACCTGCCCGCGGACGACCTGCGCGCGCTGGTGGACGAGTTCAGGGCGCTGGTGGCGGAGGAGACGGGCAGCCCCTTCCCCGACGACCCGCAGGAGCAGCTCTGGGGCGCCATCCACGCCGTCTTCAACTCGTGGCAGACGCCGCGCGCCCGCGCGTACCGCCGCATCAACGGCATCAGCGACGACCTGGGCACCGCCGTCAACGTCTGCTCCATGGTGTTCGGCAACATGGGCGCGGACAGCGGCACCGGCGTGGCCTTCACCCGCGACCCCTCCACCGGCGAGCCGCGGCTGTACGGCGAGTTCCTGGTCAACGCGCAGGGCGAGGACGTCGTCGCGGGCATCCGCGACCCGCTGCCCATCGACGGCATGGCGCAGGCGCTGCCCGGCGCCTACCACGAGCTGGTGGACGCGGCGCGGCGGCTGGAGGAGCACTACCGCGACGCGCAGGACCTGGAGTTCACCGTGGAGCGCGGCCGGCTCTACCTGCTGCAGACGCGCGCCGCCAAGCGCACCGGCCGCGCCGCCGTCCGCATCGCGGTGGAGCTGGTGGACGAGGGGCGCATCACCCCCGAGCAGGCGGTGCTGCGCGTGCAGCCGGAGCAGCTCGACCAGCTCCTGCACCCCATGGTGGACCCCGACGCGAGCGTGCAGGTGCTGACCACCGGACTGCCCGCGTCCCCCGGCGCCGCGTCGGGGATGGTGGTGTTCAACCCCGACGAGGCGGCCGAGCGCGGCGCCGCCGAGCCGCTGATCCTGGTGCGGCGCGAGACGTCGCCGGAGGACTTCCACGGCATGGTGGCGGCGCAGGGCATCCTGACCTGCCGCGGGGGAATGACCAGCCACGCGGCCGTGGTGGCGCGCGGCATGGGCAAGTGCTGCGTGGCCGGCGCGGGCGAGATCCAGGTGGACGAGTCGCGCCGGCGCTTCACCGCGGGCGGCGTCACGGTGCGGGAGGGCGACTGGATCACCCTGGACGGCAGCACCGGGCGGGTCATCCGGGGCCGCGTGCCCACGGTGGAACCCGAGCTGAGCGAGCACTTCCGCCGGCTGATGGAGTGGGCGGACGGCGTGCGCACGCTGCGGGTGCGCACCAACGCCGACACCCCCGCCGACGCGGAGACCGCGCGCCGCTTCGGCGCGGAAGGCATCGGGCTCTGCCGCACGGAGCACATGTTCTTCGAGGGCGACCGCATCGACGCGGTGCGGGAGATGATCCTCTCCGACGGCGGCGCGGCGCGCGCCATTGCCCTGGCCAAGCTGCTGCCCATGCAGCGCGCGGACTTCGAGGGCATCTTCCGGGCGATGGACGGCCTGCCCGTCACCATCCGCCTGCTGGACCCGCCGCTGCACGAGTTCCTGCCGCACGGCGGGGCGGAGATCAAGGACCTGGCGCGCAAGCTGGGCACCGACCCCACGCGCCTGCGGCACCGGGTGGAGCAGCACCACGAAGCGAACCCCATGCTGGGCCACCGCGGCTGCCGGCTGGGCATCAGCTACCCCGACATCACCTGGATGCAGGCGCAGGCCATCTTCGAGGCCGCCGTCAACGTGCAGGCGGAGGGCGTGCGCGTCTGCCCCGAGATCATGGTGCCGCTGGTGGGCGCGGCGGAGGAGCTGCGCCGCCAGCGCGAGATCATCGACCAGGTGGCGGAGGAGATCTTCGACCAGTGCGAAGCGCGGGTGGAGTACCTGGTGGGGACGATGATCGAGCTGCCGCGCGCGGCGCTGACGGCGGACCGCATCGCCGCGCACGCGGAGTTCTTCTCCTTCGGCACCAACGACCTGACGCAGACCACCTTCGGGCTGTCGCGGGACGATTCGGGGCGCTTCCTGCCGCAGTACGTGGAGAGCGGCATCCTGCCCGACGACCCGTTCCAGACGCTGGACGTGGACGGCGTGGGCCAGCTCGTGGAGACCGCGACGCGGCTGGGGCGCGGGGTCAAGGCCGACCTCAAGGTGGGCGTCTGCGGCGAGCACGGCGGCGACCCGCGCTCCGTGGAGTTCTTCTACCGCGCGGGCCTCAACTACGTCTCCTGCTCTCCCTACCGCGTCCCGGTGGCGCGCCTGGCCGCCGCGCACGCCGCGCTCAAGGACCCCGCCCGCCCGCGCGAGCCCGCCCGCGCGCCCGAGGCAGAGCTCGTCGCGGCGGACTGAACTGCATTTCACGCAGAGGGCGCGGAGGTTGAGAGGAGAGGACGCGGAGGAGCTCGTTTCGGTTCCTCTGCGTCCTCTCTTTTCAACCTCTCCGTTCCCCCTCTGCGTGAAAACAGCAGTTACTCCACCTCGTCCATGGAGCGGGGCCAGTCCTCTTTGAGCAGCCGAGACATGGCGCGGTCGGCCAGGCGGCGCCCACCGGTCTGGCAGCGCGCGCAGTAGTTGGTCTCGTTCTCCGCGTAGACGATGCGCTGCACCGGCGCGCCGCAGACGGGGCACGGCTGGCCGTATCGCCCGTGCACCGCCATCTCCGGGTGAAAGGCACGCACCTTCTCGGGAAACCCATCCCCCGCCTCCTGCCGCAGCCGCTCGATCCACTCCCGCAGCGTGTCGCGCGTGGCGTCGTACAGGGCCGCGATCTCCTCGTCCGACAGGCTGCTGGTCAGCTTGAGCGGCGACAGCCGGGCGCGGTGCATGACCTCGTCCGCGTACGCGTTGCCGATGCCGCTGAGGATGCGCGGGTCGGTCAGGGCGCGCTTGAGCGTGTGCCGCTCGCGCGTCAGCGCCTCGCGGAACTGCGCGGGCGTGGCGTCCAGCACCTCCAGGCCGCCTCGGTCCATGGCCCGCACGCCCTCCGCGCCGCGCACCAGGTGGATGGACGCGCGGCGCGTGGTGCCCGCCTCGGTCAGCGCCAGCGTCCCGTTCGCAAAGTCGAACGCCGCCAGCCCGATCCTGCCGGGGATCTTCGCGCCCGCCGCCAGCCAGCGGAACCGCCCCGCCACCATCAGGTGGATGACGATGAACCGCTCGCCCTCCAGCTCGATCACGATGCGCTTCCCGATGCGCCGCACCCCCGTCACCCGCGCTCCCGCCAGCTCGGACGGGCGCGGCTGCACCGTGCGCAGGATGAACGGGTTCGCCAGGCGGATGCCCTCCAGCGTCCGCCCCACGATGCGTGGCGCCAGCGCGGACAGGTACAGCTCGACGTCGGGCAGCTCGGGCATCGGCGGATCGGGAAAGGCGATGGCGGAGAGACGCGGCGCGCGGTCTGGTCGCGCGT
>DASTLD010000036.1:0-5371 GCA_035715345.1 Longimicrobium sp. | reverse complement strand
AGGTCCCTGCAGCGCTCGCTGCGCACGCACCTGCGCCGCAAGTACGGCGGCTGACGGACGGCGCGGAACGAGAGAGGGCGGCCCCCGCGCGGGAGCCGCCCTCTTCTTTTCGTGCGATGATGCCGTTCAGACCGCGGCGGCCTCGCGCCAGGCGCGCAGCCGCGGCGCCAGCGTGCGCGCCGACGGCCTGGGGCGGTACGCGGACAGCGACACCAGCGACGGGCGCTTGAACGAGCGCCAGCGCCGCATCCCTACCTGGTCGCCCAGGTCACGGGCCAGCGTGTGCAGGCGCGTGCGGGCATGGTCCTGCTGCGGCGCGTCGCCCCAGGCCAGCGCGGAGAGCAGGGCCTCCTGCGCGCCGTCCGTGTCGCCGCGGGCCAGCAGCACGCCGGCCAGCGCGTGCGCCACGCGGGCGCGGTCCACCGCCTCCGGGTAGCGCGCGGCGGCCAGCACCAGGTCGCGCGCGGCGCCGGCCAGGTCTCCCGCGTGGCGGCGCAGCGTGGCGCGCTCCTCCAGCCCCACCGCCGCCGCCTCGCCGTCGCCGGCGCGCAGGGCGCCGCGGACGGCGCGCCCCAGCCTGGCGACCGCGTCGTCCGACACCACCGCCTCGCCCACCGCCGCCAGCCGGGCGATGGCCCCGTCGCGGGCGTCCAGGTCGCGGGCGGCGCAGTAGAGCGCCAGCGCGCGCTCGCGGTCGCCCAGCTTGCGGGCCAGGCGCGCCGCGTGGAGCGCCGTGGTGCACGAGCCGGCGTCCATCACCAGCGCCAGCGAGACCGCCGCGTCCGCCTCCGGCAGGCGCCGCGTACGCTCCAGCTCGCAGGCGTACGACACCAGCGCCGGCGACAGCCGCGCGGCGGAGCCGCCGTCCTCCAGCACGCGCAGGATGCGCAGCAGGATGGTCTTCTCGCCGGACTTCTCCAGCCCCGCAACCTCGGCGGCGGCGCGGCGCATCCCGAACTCGTCCGCATCACCGGCGCACGCGCGCAGCACGAGCGCGCCCGCGGCCGCCCGCCGCGCGCGCTCGCCGCGCTCCGTCTCGGAGATGTTCCTGAAGGTGTCCGCCGCGAGGGCCGTCTGCGAAGAGATCATCTACCCTGTTGAGAATCGTTCTCAACCAATCTACCAGCTTCCTTCCCTCCCGTCAAACCGCGGCGGCAATGAAAAATCCCCTCCCCCGAAAGCTGGGGGAGGGGATGGGGAGGGGGCCTCCGTGGAATGCGAAGACCCCGGCCGGTCCTGGCGGCGCCGCTCAGGCGAACTGCGCCTGCTCGGTCGACCCCTCCAGCGCGGAGGTGGACGCCTCGCCGGAGGTGACGGTCATCAGCACCTGGTCGAAGTACCCGGCGCCGACCTCGCGCTGGTGCTTCGTGGCCGTGTAGCCCTCGTCCTCCAGCGCGAACTCCTGGCCCTGCAGCCGCACGTACGCCGGCATCCCCTCGCCGGCGTAGGCGCGCGCCAGCTCGAAGGTGTGCAGGTTGATGAGGTGCCACCCGGCCAGGGTGATGAACTGGAAGCGGTACCCCATGGCCCCCAGCTCCGTCTGGAACTTCGCGATGGTGTGCGCGTCCAGCTTGCGCTGCCAGTTGAACGACGGCGAGCAGTTGTACGCCAGCATCTTGCCCGGGAACCGCTCGTGGACCGCGTCGGCAAAGCGGCGCGCCTCGTCCAGGTCCGGCGTGCTGGTCTCCATCCACAGCAGGTCCGCGTACGGCGCGTACGACCGCGCCCGCGCGATGGCGCTCCCGATCCCCCCGCGCACGCGGAAGTAGCCTTCCGCCGTGCGCTCGCCGGTCAGGAACTCGCGGTCGCGCTCGTCCACGTCGCTGGTCAGCAGCGTGGCGCTGTCCGCGTCCGTGCGGGCGATGAGCACCGTGGGCACGTCCGCCACGTCCGCGGCCAGGCGCGCGGCCACCAGCGTGCGGATGAACTGGCAGGTGGGCACCAGCACCTTGCCGCCCAGGTGCCCGCACTTCTTCTCCGAGGCGAGCTGGTCCTCGAAGTGCACGCCCGCCGCGCCGGCCTCGATCATCCCCCTGGTCAGCTCGAACGCGTGCAGCGGCCCGCCGAAGCCCGCCTCCGCGTCCGCCACGATGGGCACCAGCCAGTCGCGCGTGGCATGCCCGTTCTCCGCCCACTCCACCTGGTCCGCCCGCAGCAGCGCATTGTTCAGACGCCGGACCACGGCGGGCACGCTGTTGGAGGGGTACAGGCTCTGGTCCGGGTAGGTCTGCCCGGAGAGGTTGTTGTCGCCGGCCACCTGCCAGCCGCTCAGGTAGATGGCCTCCAGCCCGCCGCGCACCATCTGCACGGCCTGCGCGCCGGTCAGCGCCCCGAAGGTGCGCACCGGCTGGTCTCCCCGGAGCGCCGTCCACAGCCGCTCCGCGCCGCGGCGGGCCAGCGTGTGCTCCACCGGGACGGAGCCGCGCAGGCGCAGCACCTCGTCCGCGGAGTACGGGCGGGTGATGCCCTCCCAGCGCGGGTCGGTCACCCAGCGGATCTGGAGGTCCCGCGCCCGCTCGTCGACCTGGCTCATCGGCGTTGCTCCGTGCATGCGTGTGGCCCGCGCCCCATCACCCCAGCAGGCGATAGGCGGGCAGGGTCAGGAACGGGACGAACTCGTTGCCCAGCACCAGCTCGTTCAACAGCTCGCAGGCCTGGTCCAGCTCGCGCGAGGGGCCGCGCTCCCCGCGCAGCTTCGCCATCTCCTCGTCGCGGATGCGGAGGTAGTCGTCGGGGGTAAAGAAGCCGTCGCCGTCGCCGTCGCCCTGGATGGGCGAGCGGTGGCGGATCCACTGCCAGAGCTGCGCGCGGCTGATCTCCGCCGTGGCGGCGTCCTCCATCAGGTTGTAGATGGCGACGGCGCCGTTGCCGCGCAGCCACGCCTCGATGTACTGCAGCGCCACGCTCACGTTGTTGCGCGCGCCCTCCTCGGTGATCTTCCCGCCCACGATGCCCGTGTTGAGCAGGTCCGCCGGCCGGACGCTGATGTCGTCGCGCGCGGCGTCCTTCTGGTTGGGCCGGTCGCCGAGCACCTTCTCGAACTCCGCGCGCGCCACGGGCACCAGGTCCGGGTGCGCCACCCAGGTGCCGTCGAAGCCCTGCCCCGCCTCGCGCGCCTTGTCCTCGCGCACCTTTGCCAGCGCGCGCTCGTTGACCTCCGCGTCGCGGCGGCTGGGGATGAACGCCGCCATGCCGCCCATGGCGTGCGCGCCGCGGCGGTGGCAGGTGCGCACCAGCAGCTCCGCGTAGCACTTCATGAACGGCACGGTCATGGTGACCTGCGCCCGGTCCGGCAGCACGAAGTCGCCGCGGTTCCTGAACTTCTTGATGATGCTGAAGATGTAGTCCCAGCGGCCCGCGTTGAGCGCGGCGGCGTGGTCGCGCAGCTCATACAGGATCTCGTCCATCTCGAAGGCGGCCGGGATGGTCTCGATGAGCACCGTGGCCCGGATGGTCCCCCGCGGAATGCCCAGGCGGTCCTGCGCCGCGTTGAAGACGTCGTTCCAGAGCCGCGCCTCCAGGTGGCTCTCCAGCTTGGGCAGGTAGAAGTACGGCCCGCTGCCGCGCTCCAGCAGCTCGCGCGCGTTGTGGAAGAGGTAGAGCCCGAAGTCGAACAGCGACGCGGACACCGGCTCGCCGTCCACCAGCACGTGGCGCTCCGGGAGGTGCCAGCCGCGCGGCCGCACCAGCAGCACCGCCGTGCGCTCGTCCAGGCGGTACTGCTTCTCGCCCGTGTCCAGCGACAGGGTGCGGCGGACGGCGTCCATGAGGTTGGCCTGCCCCTCCACCACGTTGCGCCAGGTGGGCGAGAGCGCGTCCTCGAAGTCCGCCATGAAGCAGCTCGCGCCCGAGTTGAGCGCGTTGATCACCATCTTGGCGTCCGTGGGCCCGGTGATCTCCACGCGCCGGTCCTGCAGGTCCGGCGGGGTGGGCGCCACGCGCCAGCCGCCCTCGCGCACGTGCGCGGTCTCCGCCAGGAACGACGGCTCGCCGTCCGCGTCCAGCCACGCCTGCCGCTCGTCGCGCGCCGCCAGCCGCTCCAGGCGCGCGGGGTTGAAGCGGCGGTGCAGCTCCGCCACGAACTCCAGCGCCCCGGGGGTCAGCACCCGCTCCGCCGCCGCGCCGCCCTCGCCCAGCACCCGCACGCCCTGCACCCGCACCCCGTCCAGCGCGCTCCCGGTCGCTGCGGACATGCCCTGTTCCCCGGTTGAATGGTGGGTGCGGCACCGGCGCGGGGAGAACGGCCGCTCCCACCCGCGCGCGGCCGCATCCAGCGTGGCCGCGCCGCGCATTCGCAACCTTGGTTCCATGAGCACGGCTCAGGGCATCGCGTCCGGAAACATCCAGCGAGCGCGCGAAAAAGGCACCGGCGCCCACAGGAGCGGGCACCGGTGCGTGGAGAAAATCGGAGCGTGTGGCAGCCTGCGTCAGGTCCCTTCGCCGGGCGCCAAACGCCGCACGTAGACCTCGCGGGTGGGATAGATGACGGGATTGCCGCGCGTGTCCACCAGCGCGACGTGCGCGTCCGGCGAGGGCAGCATGAAGCGCCGGCGCTGGTCCCTGCGCACGACGCCGAGCTCGTGCACGGGGCCGCCAGCTGGGCGCAGGCGGACGCGCAGCGTGCGGGAGCCGTTGTTCACGACCTCCACGATGCTGCTGAACCGCCCTGGCGGGGGGGACACCGCCGGCTCCGTCTCGCGGACGGCGGGCGTGCAAGCCGCCAGCGCGAGCACGGGCAGGAGCGCCCTCCACGTTCGCGTCATCCGCCACCTCCGTGGTGAACCCGTTCCGGCAGGACGGTCTCGATCTCCCGAATCTACGCCAGGGTTTTTTGCGCTACAACACCTGCGGCGCGGGCGGGGCTTGACGAGGGGAGAGGACCGGATTATCTTCGGTGGCAAGTGGACTGGGAATTCTCGGTCGGCGCTAGGCCTCGGTGAAAACCGGGGCCTTTCGCTTTTCAGGAAGGAAAGATCTTCAGCCCCCATCCCAGCACCCTCCCCGTCGGGCTGCGCCGGAACTTGCGCCGCAGGATGTCGTAGGCGCGGTTCTCCTGCTCCGGCTTGATGACCTTGCGGCCGATGGGACGCGCCACCAGGTCGGCGAGCTGCAGGCCGGCGGAGTTGCACGTCTTGGCCGTCAGCACCATCTGGAACGGAAGCGGCCCGCCAGGCGTGGTGCGGCTCTCGCACAGTCGGCGGAACGCCGCCTCCAGCTCCGCGTCCTCCTTTCCGCCCCGCCGCTCGAACAGCAGGGGCGTGGTCCCGCCGCGGCAGCCCTGCGCTTGCAGGTGCCGGTGCAGCCGCTCCAGTCCAAAGCTCATCGCGATGTGGTACGGGTTCGAGGGCTGCGCGTACCGCGCGCGGTGCTT
>DASTLD010000035.1:0-3118 GCA_035715345.1 Longimicrobium sp. | reverse complement strand
CCTGCTGGACCGCACGCTGCCGCAGAACCTTTCGGGCCGCGGCAGGATGCTGCTGATGACGGCGGCGGAGGTGGTTTCCGTGGGCGGCAAGGGGCGCGACCTGGCGCGGCGGCTGCACCTGTCGGAGCGCACGGTGCTGCGCTGGTGCGAGCGCTCCGGCCTGCCCGCGCCGCGCCGGCTGCTGGCGTGGATGCGCATCCTGCTGGCCGCGTCGCTGCTGGACGACCCGGGGCGCACGGTGCTGAGCGTGGCGGGCGCGTGCGGGTACTCCGCGGACAGCAGCCTGCGCCGCGCGCTGCAGGACTTCCTGGGCATCGGCCCTTCCGCGCTCCGCCGCGAGGGCGCCTTTCCCCGCGCGGCGGCCGGCTTCCTGGAGGAGCTGGCGCGCACGCGCAACCTGTCCCGCGAGCGGCAGCCCTTCCGCCTCTGATATCGCGGCGGACCCTGCACGACGAGAGGCTTGTGCGGGAGCGGCGGAGCGCACTATCATGCGTCCACTCCGTTCACTTGCCCGCCCACCTCCAGCCATCCGCCGGCCATGCGATTCCTCCTCAGCCGAGCATCTCGCGCCCCCTACAGCACTAAGGGGACGTTACGTGCGTCATCGTCCCATCCGGAGCGCAACTTTGGGAGGCGATCGTGAGCGCGGTGGCGGCGGAGCCGGGGACCGCGGCGCTGCGGCGGTCGCTGTTCGAGGCGCTGGCGGGCAGCGAGGCGGTGGGCGTGGCCGTGTGCGACCGCGAGTTCCGCTACCTGCTGTGGAACCGCTTCATGGAGCGGCTGACCGGGCTGCCCGCGTCCGCGGTGCTGGGGCGGAACGCGCTGGAGGTGTACCCGCACCTGCGCGAGGAGCGGCTGGAGCGCGTGCTGAACCGGGTGCTGGACGGGGAGACCGTCTCCCTGCCCGACCGGCGATACACGGTGCCCGGCGTCCGCGCGGGCTGGGTGTCCGCGCAGTACTGGCCGCATCGCTCCTCCAACGGGGCGGTGGCGGGCGTGGTGGGCATCGTCCACGACGTGACGGAGCGCAAGCGCGCGGAAGAGGAGAACGAGCGGCTGGCGGCGTTCCCGCGCGAGAGCCCCAACCCCGTGCTGGAGTGCGACGCCGGCGGGAGCATCGTCTACGCCAACCCGGCAGCGGCCCGGCTGGCGGCGGACCTGGGGATGCGGCTGGAGCGGGCGCTGCCCGCGCGCGGGCACGCGGACCTGGTGCGCGCCGCGCTGGCCAGCGGGACGGCGGTCCGGGCCGTGGAGGTGGCGGTGGACGGGCGCGTGCTCTCGTGGTCGTACCATCCCCACCCCCCGCTGGGCCTGGTGCACCTGTTCGCGGAGGACGTGACGCTGCGCCGGGCCATGGAGGAGCGCCTGCGCCACGAGGCGCTGCACGACGCGCTGACGGGCCTGCCCAACCGACGCTGCTTCATGGACCGCCTGTCGGGCGCGCTGCAGCGCGAGCGGCGGCGGCGCGGGCCGGGCTTCGCCGTGCTGTTCATGGACCTGGACCGCTTCAAGCTGGTCAACGACGGCCTGGGCCACCACGTGGGCGACCAGCTCCTGGTGGCGGTCGCGGGGCGCCTGCGCGGCTGCCTGCGCGACGCCGACACCGTGGCGCGCCTGGGCGGCGACGAGTTCGCGGTGCTGGTGGACGGCGCGTCGTGCGCGGACGCGGCGCTGCGCACGGCGGAGGGCATCCAGCGCGAGCTGTCGCCGGCCATCGGGCTGGGCGGCTACGAGGTCTTCACCACCGCCAGCATCGGCATCGCGCTGGGCACGCCCTCTCCCGAGCAGCCGGAGCTGCTGCTGCGCAACGCCGACATCGCCATGTACCGCGCCAAGGCCCGCGGGGCCGGCCGCTGCGAGGTGTTCGACCGCGAGCTGCACGCGCTGACCCTGGCGCGGCTGCAGCTCGACACGGACCTGCGCCGCGCGGTGGAGCGCGGCGCGCTGGGCGTGCACTACCAGCCCATCGTTGCTCTCGACAGCGGCAGGATGGCCGCGGTGGAGGCGCTGGCGCGGTGGAACCACCCGGTGCGCGGCTGGGTGCCCCCGGACGAGTTCATCCGCTGCGCGGAGGAGAGCGGGCTGATCGTGCAGGTGGGCGCGCACGTGCTGGCGGAGGCGTGCCGCAGCCTGGCCGCGTGGGGCCGCGACCTGCCCGCGGCCGCGGCGCTGGGGGTGAGCGTGAACCTGTCCGTCAAGCAGCTGGCCCAGGCGGACCTGGTGGAGCAGGTGCGCCGCACGCTGGAGGGGAGCGGGATGGAGCCGGGCCGGCTGCGGCTGGAGGTGACGGAGAGCGTGCTGGTGGAGAACCCGGCCGCCGCGGCCGCCACGCTGGGGCGGCTCAAGGAGCTGGGGCTGCGGGTGCTGATGGACGACTTCGGCACCGGCTGGTCGTCGCTCTCCGCGCTGCACCGGCTGCCGGTGGACGGGCTCAAGGTGGACCGCTCGTTCGTGGCCGCCATGGGGCGCGACGGGCGCGCGGGCGAGCTGGTGGCCTCGGTGGTGGCCCTGGCCCACGCGCTGGGGCTGGAAGTGGTGGCCGAAGGAATCGAGCGCCCCGACCAGCTGGCCGGCCTGCGCGCGCTGGGCTGCGACGCCGCGCAGGGCTTTCTCTTCTCCCCCGCAATCGACGCCGACGCCTTTGCCCGCCTGCTCGCCTCCGGGCGGACGTGGTGAGCGAGGGACTTTACAAACCTAGCGATGGGTTTTACCTTATGCCGAGAGTGATGGAGGTGGACGGGTTCACGTTCCACATGTATCCCAACGACCACCCGCCGCCGCACGTCCACGTGCGGCGATCCGGAAAGGAATGCGTGGTGCTGCTGGGCGATGCGGAAGGGACCGCGTCCGTGCGGGACTTTCAGGACATGAAGTCCACGGATGCGCGGCGTGCCGTCTGGATGGTGAACCGCGCGTGGGAACTGCTCCTTGCGAGATGGAGAAAGCTGCATGGCAAGCCTGACCCTTGACGAGATCCTTGAAGAGGCCGCCGAGGTCCGCGCGCGCATTCGCCGCGAGCGCCCGGCCGAGCCCCGGGCGGTAAGCGCCCGGTTCGATGCGCCCACCGGCCGGGTGCTGGTGGAGCTCAACAACGGCTGCGTGTTCGGGTTCCCGGCCT
>DASTLD010000034.1:0-3725 GCA_035715345.1 Longimicrobium sp. | reverse complement strand
CCCTCCCCCAGACTTGGGGGAGGGTGGACGAGTAATGCGAGTCCGGGTGGGGGCGCCCGCCCATGCGCCAGCGTTCATCCCGCACTCACGCACTCACGCACTCACGCACTCACGCACTTCCATCCCCCACCCCCGGCAGCGTCAGCCGGAACGTGCTCCCCCGGCCCTCCACGCTCTCGGCGCACAGGTCCCCGCCCATGGCGCGCGCCAGGTCGCGGCTGATGGCCAGGCCCAGCCCCGTGCCCTCCGCCGTGCGCGTCAGGTCGGAGCGCACCTGCACGAACGGCTCGAAGATCGCCTCCAGCTTGTCGACGGGGATGCCGATGCCCGAGTCCGCCACGGCGAAGTGCACCGCGCCGGGGCGCGCCTCCGCGCCGAGCGTCACGCGCCCGCCGGCGTCCGTGAACTTGACCGCGTTGGAGAGCAGGTTGGCCAGGATCTGCCGCAGCTTCTCCGCGTCCGCCCGCACCCGCAGCCCCGGCGGCGCGGCGCGCACCTCCAGCGCCAGCCCCTTGGCGTGCGCCTGGGGCGCCACCAGCTCCGCGGCGGAGGCCAGCGCCTCCGCCACCGGCACGTCCTCCAGGGCGTACTGGACGGTGCCCGTCTCCAGCTTGCTGTAGTTGAGCACCTCGTTGATCAGCCCCAGCAGGTGGCGCTGGCTGGCCTGGATGCGCGCCAGGTCCGCCCGCTGCTCCGGCGTGACCGGCCCGCGCAGCCCCATCTCCAGCAGGTCCGTGTAGCCGCCGATGGCGTTCAGCGGCGTGCGCAGCTCGTGGCTCATCGTGGCCAGGAACTGCCCCTTGGCCCGGCTCGCCTCCTCCGCCGCGCCGGTGCGCTCCGCCAGCTGCTCCGCCGTCCAGCGCAGCTCCCGCGTCTGCCGCTCCAGCGCGCTCGCCTGCGCCTCCATCTCCGCCGCGCGCTCCTCCAGCCGCGCCGCCAGCGCCCGCGCCTCGTCCGCGCGGCGCTTGAGCTGCAGCGACAGGGTGCGGGCGCGCAGCAGGATCTGCACGCGGGCGCGCAGCTCCGGCTTCTCGATGGGCGCGATGATCAGCTCGTCCACGGTGCGCCACACCTGGCGGGTGATCATCTTGACCCCCGGGCGCGAGGTGACCAGCAGCACGGGCAGGAACACGGGCTGCTCCGCCGTCTTGCGCGCCTGGACCCGCGCGTTCAGCCGGTCCAGCGTGGCGCCGTCCACCACGCACAGGTCGAAGTCGCCGTCCAGCGCGGCCTCGCCCTCGCCCTCCACCAGCTCGTGGTCGCGCCCCAGCTCGGCCGCCAGCAGCGACTGGTTCTCGCGGTGCGCCAGCAGCAGCAGGATGCGGCCGGGCCGCGCCTCCGCCAGGCGCAGCGCGTCCGCCCGCGCGCCCTGCGGCTCCACCACCGGGGGCGCGCTCACCCGCCCCCGGGGCCGGCGGGCGGGTCCACCCACTCCGGCGTGCCGGTCAGCACGCCGCGCAGCCCCGTGAGCGGCGCGCCCACCCGGATGCCGTCGCAGGTGATCTCCATCTCCCGCAGCGTCTTCGCGAAGTCGCCCAGGCGCTTCTTGAGCACGCCCACGGCCTTGCGCAGCTCGCCGTGCATCTCCAGGTAGCGGAGGAAGATCAGGTTGTCGCACAGGTAGCTGAGCCCCATGCCCGTCGCGCGGAAGTCGCCGGTGATGTCGTCCATCTCGTTCATCAGCAGCACCGTGACGCCCATGTTCTTGAGGTAGCGCCCCAGCGAGTGCAGGTGCCCCACCAGGTCGTCGCCCGCCAGCGTCAGCCGGTACCCGGCGATGCCGTCGATCATCACCATGCGCGCGCCGTTCTCCTCCACCTCGCGGCGCACCATCAGCGCGAACTCGCCGGGCGAGAAGCGCAGCGGCTCCACCTCCACCAGCCGCAGCGCGCCGCCGTCCAGCATGGCGCGCACGGGGATGTTGACGGCGTCGCAGCGGTGCACCAGCGTTTCCAGGTTCTCCTCGAAGGCGTAGACTACCGAGCGCTCGCCGCGCGTGGCCGCCTCGCGCATGAACTGGATGCCCAGCGTGGTCTTTCCCACGCCGCTGGGCCCGCTCAGGATGGTGATGGTGCCGCGCTCGATGCCGCCGCACAGCATCTCGTCCAGCTCCGGCACCCCCGACGCCATCAGGTCCGGCTGGAAGACGCGCGAGTGCGAGCCGGGCACCAGGCGGGGGTAGACCTCCATTCCCCGGGCGGTCAGGCGCATGGAGTGGCGGCCGCCCTCGAAGTCGGAGCCGCGCAGCTTGCCGATGCTCACCGAGCGCCGCAGCACGCCGTGGTCCGGCGACACCTCCAGGTCGATGATCCCGTCGCTCATGAAGCGCAGGTCGTCGTCCGGCACGCTCTCCGTGGGCTCCGAGCTCATCAGCACGGTGGCGCCGTTCTCCACCAGGTAGCGCACGAAGGAGAGCGCCTGCTTGCGGAACTGGAAGGCGTCGGGCGCCAGGTAGCGCAGCGTGGTCACCGCGTCCACGAACACGCGCTGCGGCCGCAGCCCCTCGATGGCCTCCACGATCTGGCGCGTGGTGGGGTCGCGCTCCACGTCGCCGGGGGTGAAGATGTCGTAGCTCTGGTTCTGGGTGAAGAAGTCGCGGTCCGGGCTCAGGTCCAGGAAGTGGATGCCGGACAGGTCCAGCCCCTGCGACGCGGCGTCGCACCGCAGCTGCGGCTCCGACGACTCCAGGGTGATCAGCAGCGCCTGCTCGCCCAGCGCCACGCCGGCGGCCAGGAAGTGCAGGCCCAGCGTGGTCTTGCCGGTGCCGGCCCCGCCGCGCACCAGGTAGGCGCGCCCGGGGATGAGCCCGCCGTGCAGCACTTCGTCCAGCCCCGGCAGCCCGGTCGGGCGCCGCTGTGTGCCGGTTTCCACGCCGACGCCTCCGGTCTGGCGGATGGAGAGGGAATGCAGGGAGGCGCCGGGATGGGCGCTTCGCCGGTCCCTACGCAAACCCCTCACCAGCAGGCGCGGCCGATTGACACGCCCGCCCCGCGCGGGTACTATGCAGGTCCACCCCACAACGCGTTTTCCCAAGCGTTTCCGCGCACTCAGGCGGGCCGTATGCTCTTCTCCGTCCGGCTCCACGACGCCGTAGACCCCGACACCGTCCTGCGCCGCCTGCTGCCCGCGCTGGCGGGCGCCCGCGGCGAGCGCCGCGTGGCGTACGCCCAGTACGACGCCGAGCGCGCCGTCCTCAGCCGCCGCTGGTCCGCCGCCCCCGAGGGGCGGGTGGACGAGGCCGCCGTGGAGCTGGAGCCGCAGCGGCTGAACACGCTGCTGCTGGACGACGCCGGCGGCGACCGCCCCCTGCGCCCCGCGGACGCGGCCCCCGCCTGGGCCCTGCGCGACCTGATCCCCGGCCTGGAGCCGGACAAGAGCTGGGTGCGCGTGCGCGCCATCGCCCACGACGGGGCGCTGCTGGGCGTGCTGGTGGTGGCCGAGCCGCGCCGCCTGCTGCAGGCCCGCAAGGGCGACGGCCCGGTGGCCGCCGCGGGCGACGTGCTGGAGATGGCCCTGGCCCGCGCCATCGCCGCCGCGGCGGAGAAGGGGCCCATGCGCCCGTCGCCCTTCGCCGACGCGGCGGTGGAGCGGCTGCACGAGAGCGAGCGCGCCGTGGCCGCCGCCCGCGACGAGCTGGCGCAGGTGCGCGCCCGCATCGAGGCGCTGGAGCGCGCCGCGGCGGGGGCCACCGAGCTGCTGATGGACGCGCACGTGGAGCTGGACCG
>DASTLD010000033.1:0-3801 GCA_035715345.1 Longimicrobium sp. | reverse complement strand
AGCGAGTGCCCGCCCACCTCGAAGAAGTTGTCGTGCACCCCCACGCCCGGGAGCGACAGCAGCTCCTGCCACACCGCGGCCATCGCCCGCTCCAGCTCGCCCTGCGGCGGCGCCTGGCCGGCGGCGGCGGGGGGCTCCGGCTCGGGCAGGGCGGCGCGGTCCACCTTGCCGTTGGGCGTGCGGGGAAAGTCGTCCATCACCACGATCGCGCTGGGGACCATGTAGTCGGGCAGCCGCCGCTTCAGCTCGTCGCGCAGCACGCCCGGGCGCGGCGCCTCCGCGCCCTCCGCCGCGACGACGTACGCCACCAGGCGCCGGCCGCCGGCACCGTCGCGGGCCAGCACCAGCGCGTCCGCCACGCCGGGGCGCCCGGCCAGCAGCGCCGCCACCTCGCCCGGCTCCACGCGGAAGCCGCGGATCTTGACCTGCTCGTCCAGGCGGCCCAGGAACTCGAGCTGCCCGTCGCCGCGCCAGCGCACGCGGTCGCCCGTGCGGTACATGCGGGCGCCGGGCTCGGCGCCGTACGGGTCGGGGACGAAGCGCTCCGCCGTCAGCCCCGGCCGGCCGTGATAGCCGCGCGCCACGCCCGGCCCGCCCACGCACAGCTCGCCGGGCACGCCGATGGGCGCGGGCTGCAGCGCGTCGTCCAGCACGTAGCAGCGCACGTTGTCGAACGGCCGGCCGATGGGCGGGATCTCGTCGCCCGGCTCGCACTCCGCCGACGCGGCGCCGACGGTGGTCTCCGTGGGCCCGTAGGCGTTGTGGAATGCGCGGCCCGGTGCCCAGCGCGCCACGACCGCCGGGCCCACCGCCTCGCCGGCGCTGATGAGCGTGCGCAGGTCGGGGAGCGCGTCCGGCTCCAGCACGGCCAGCGCGGAGGGCGGCAGCGTGACCTTGGTGATGCGCTCGCGGCGCAGCGTCTCCAGCAGCGCGGGCCCGGGCACCAGCTCCTCGCGCGGCGCCAACACCAGCGCCGCACCCGTCGTCAGCGCGGTGAAGGTCTCGGAGACGGCCGCGTCGAACGAGAAGGAGGCGAACTGGAGCACGCGGCTGCGCGCGTCCACGCCCCAGCGGCGCACCTGCGCGGCGGCCAGGTTGGGCACGCCGCGGTGCGGCACCAGCACGCCCTTGGGCAGGCCCGTGGAGCCCGACGTGTAGACCAGGTACGCCAGGCTACCCGGGGCGATGGGCACGCGCGGGTCGTCCGCCGGGCGCGCGGCGATGGCGTCCGCCTCCGCGCGCAGGTCCAGCAGGTCCGGCACGTCGTCGCGCGGCAGGCCGGCGGGCAGGCCCGCGGGGGCGATGACCACGCGCACGCCCGCATCGCCCAGCATGTAGCGCAGCCGGTCCGCGGGATAGGCGGGGTCGAGCGGCAGGTATCCCCCGCCCGCCTTGAGGATGCCCAGCACCGCCGCCACCGTCTCCGGCGCGCGCTCGGCCAGCACGCCCACCGGCACGTCCGGCCCCACCCTCCGCGCCCGCAGGTGGTGGGCGATGCGGTTGGCGCGCGCGTCCAGCTCCGCGTACGTGATCGCCCGTCCCTGGTACGCGAGGGCGACGGCGTCCGGGGTGCGCGCGGCCTGCTCGGCGAACAGCGCGTGCACCGGGCGATCGGGATACGGGTGGTCCGCGTGGCTCCACTCCTCCAGAACGCGCCGCCGCTCGTCCGCCGACAGCAGCGACGGCAGGCGCGACAGCGGCGCGTCCGGCTCCGCCACCGCCGCGCGCACCAGCGCCGCGAAGTGGCCGGCGAAGCGGCGCATGGTCTCGGAGTCGAACAGCTCCTCCGCGTACTCCACGCCCCCGCCGTAGCCGTCCGGCCCCGTCACCACCGCGAAGGTCAGGTCGAACTTGGCCGTCGCGGTGTCGCCCTCCGCCGGCTCCGCGCGGGCGGCGCCCAGGTCGAAGCCGGCGGCGGCGCCGTCGTCGCCCTCCACCACGGAGAAGGAGACCTGGAAGAGCGGGTGGCGGCTCAGGCTGCGCTCCACCTTCAGCTCGTCCACCAGCTTCTCGAAGGGCACGTCCTGGTGCGCGTACGCCTGCAGCGTGGTCTCGCGCACGCGGGCGACGGCCTGGCGGAACGAGGGGTCGCCGGACAGGTCCGTGCGCAGCGCCAGCGTGTTCACGAACAGGCCGATCAGCCCCTCCACCTCCGCCCGGCCGCGCCCGGCGATGGGCGTGCCCACCACCAGGTCAGCCTGCCCGGTGTAGCGCGCCAGCAGCGCCTTGAACGCCGCCGCCAGCACCATGAACACGCTGGCGTTCTCGCGCTTGGCCAGCGCGTCGACGGCGGCGGAGACGCCCGCCGGGAGACGGAAGTCCACCCAGCCACCACGCAGGGAGAGCTGCGCGGGACGCGGGCGGTCGGTGGGCAGGTCCAGCACCGGCGCGCCGGCCAGGCGGTCCCGCCAGTAGGCGAGCTGCGCCTCCAGCCGCGCTCCGCTCAGCCACCGGCGCTGCCACGCCGCGTAGTCCGCGTACTGCACCGGGAGGGGCGGGAGATGCGGATCGCCGCCGTCCGCGAAGCCGCGGTAGAGCGCCGCCAGCTCGCGGTACAGCACACCGGTGGACCAGCCGTCGCTGACGATGTGGTGCAGGTCCAGCAGCAGCAGCCACTCGTCGGGGGCGATGCGCAGCAGCGCGGCGCGCAGCAGCGGCCCGCGTTCCAGGTCGAACGGGCGCCGCGCCTCGCGCGCGGAGACGGCCTCCGCCTCCGCCTCGGCCACCTCGCGGGGGAGATGCGCCAGGTCGGTGAGGGGCAGCTCCAGCCCCGCGGGCGCGTGCACCACCTGCACCGGCTGCCCGCCGCGCAGGCTGAAGGTGGTGCGCAGCGGCTCGTGGCGGTGGACGACGGCTTCCAGCGCGCGGCGCAGCGCCTCGGGGTCCACGGGCCCGCGCAGGCGCAGGCGCAGCGGCAGGTTGTAGACGGGCGAGCCCGGCAGCAGCCGCTCCAGGAACCACATGCGCTCCTGCGCGAACGACAGCGGCGCCGGCTCCCCGTCGCGCGCCGCGTGGACCAGCGGGGGGGCCGGCTCCGCCGCCTCGTCCGCCAGCTCCCCGCGGGCGGCGTCGACGCGCGAGGCCAGCTCCGCCACGCGCGGGGCCTCGAACACGGCGCGCAGCGGCAGCTCCACGCCCAGCTCCGCGCGGACGCGCGACACCAGGCGCATGGCCAGCAGCGAGTGCCCGCCCAGCTCGAAGAAGCCGTCCGCCGCGCCCACGCGCTCCACCCCCAGCAGCTCCGCCCAGGCCGCGGCCAGCGCGCGCTCCGTGGACGTGCGCGGCTCCACGTGCTCGGCGGATGCGGCGGGGGGCGGCGGCTCCGGCAGCGCGTCGCGGTCCGCCTTGCCGTTGGGCGTCAGCGGCAGCGCCTCCAGCGCCACCCACGCGTCCGGCACCATGAACTCCGGCAGCCGCGCGCGCAGGTGCCCGCGCAGCGCGTCGGTGTCCATCACCCCGTCCGCGGGCACCACGTACCCCACCAGCCGCAGCCCGCCGCGCCCGTCCGGCCGCGCCTCCACCACGCCCTCGCGCACGGCGGGGTGCGCGTCCAGCACCGCCTCCACCTCCGCCGGCTCGATGCGGTGGCCGCGCACCTTGACCTGCCGGTCCGTGCGCCCGGCGTAGTGCAGCAGCCCGTCGCCGCCCAGGCGCGCCAGGTCGCCGGTGCGGTACAGGCGCGCGCCGGGCACGCCGCTGAGCGGGTCGGGGACGAAGCGCTCCGCCGTGAGCGCCGGCCGGCCGTAATACCCGCGCGACAGGTTGGCGCCCGCTACGTACAGCTCGCCCGGCACCCCCGGC
>DASTLD010000032.1:0-6502 GCA_035715345.1 Longimicrobium sp. | reverse complement strand
CCCCCCCCCCCCCCCCCCTCCCGCGCATGGGAGGCACCACGCTTCGTGCAACCGGACCCTCCGAATCTCCGTTCATCTCCCGGTTCTCTACTCATCACCCGCAGTCCCGCAGGACCCATGGCCTTCCCGGAAGCCCGTCCGACATCCGCGTTCAAACCATTCGCGCGCGGGGTGTGTCCAAGCCTCGGAAACACCGCCGCGCACCCTTGCCCCGCCCGCCTCGATGGCGACCATGCTGGCTGACATCCCCGCGCAGAACACGGCCACGGTCGCGGACCTGACCGTGCGGCGCGCGCAGCAGGGAGACGCCGGCGCCTTCGAGCAGCTCTACCGCGAGCACGCGGGCCGCGTCTACGGCCTGTGCCTGCGGCTGAGCGGCGACCCCGGCCGTGCGGAGGAGCTGACCCAGGACGTCTTCGTCCGCTGCTGGGAAAAGCTGGGCAGCTTCCAGGGCAAGAGCGCCTTCAGCACCTGGCTGCACCGCCTGGCGGTCAACGTGGTGCTGGGCGACAAGCGGTCCGAGGGGGTGCGCGTGCACCGCATCTTCCACACGGACGAGCCGGAGAAGTACGAGACGGCCGGCCGCGCGGGAGACCCCGGGCACGGCATGGACCTGGAGCGCGCCATCGCGCAGCTCCCGCCGGGCGCACGGTCGGTGTTCGTCCTCCACGACGTGGAGGGCTACAAGCACGAGGAGATCGCCGAGATGCATGGCTCGGCCGTGGGAACGTGCAAGGCGCAGCTCCACCGCGCCCGCCGCCTGTTGAGAGAGGCACTGGAACGATGATGACGCACGACCGGGTTCTCGAGCTGCTGGACGACTACGTGGGGGGCGAGCTGCCCCCGGCGGAGGAGCGCGACGTCCGGCGCCACCTGATGGCCTGCGAGGAGTGCCGGCGGGAGGAATCCGCCCTGCGCTCGCTGCTGCAGGCCGCCGCGGAGCTCCCCGCGGAGATCGGCCCTCCGCGCGACCTGTGGGCGGACATCGCGGCCCGGCTGGAGCCGCGCACGGACGACGACATCGCCCCGGAGATCCGCACCATCGGCCCGCGCACCCGCCGCATCCCGCCCTGGTGGCTGCAGGCCGCCGCCGCGGTGCTGCTGGTGGCGACCACCGCGCTGGTGACGGCGCGGGTGACCGGCGCCCGCGGCGGTGCGCCCCTGGCGCAGGTGCCGGCCCAGCAGGCGGTGCAGCCCGGGGGCAGGCCCGCCACCGCGCTGGTGGCCTTCAGCCCCGCGGAGCGCGAGTACCGCACGGCGATCGGCCAGATGGAGACGCTGCTGGCCACCCAGCGCGACAAGCTGGCGCCCCAGACGGTGGCCACGCTGGAGGCCAACCTCCGCGTGATCGACCAGGCCATCCGCGAGTCGCGGGCGGCGCTGGAGCAGGACCCCAACAGCCCGGAGCTGGCCCGCATGCTCTCCGAGGCCTACGACGCCAAGCTCGACGTCCTGGAGCGCGCCGTCCGGCTGTAGCGGCCGGCCGCCCCTGACCCACATAGAAGAAGAATCCGAGGATACGGACGATGAACACCCGAATCGCCATCGGCGCCGCGCTCGCGGCCCTGCTGCTCTCGAGCGGCGCGGCGGCCCAGCGGCAGGTGAACGCACGGCAGCCCACGGGCGCCGGCGGCACCGTGGAGGTGAGCGTCCACGCCGGCCAGCTCACCATCACCGGCTGGAGCCGCAACGAGGTGCAGGTCACCGGCACGCTGAGCCGCGAGAGCGACCGGCTGCAGCTGGAGGGCGGCAGCGGCACCGTGGAGGTGCGCGTCACCAGCAGCCGCGGCGGCCGCGGGGCGGACAGCCGCCTGGAGATCCGCGTCCCCGCGGGCAAGAGCGTGGAGGTGCACGCCGGCAGCGCGCAGGTCAGCGTTCGCGGGGTCAACGGCGCCGTGGAGCTGGTCACCGGCGCCGGGGCCATCCACGTGGGCGGCAGCCCGCGCGCGGTGGAGGCGGTCACCGCCGGCGGCGCCATCCACGTGGACGCGGAGACGCGCACCGTCTCCGTGACCAGCATGGGCGGCAGCCTGCGCGTGGCCGGCACCGTGCGCGACGCGGTGGAGGCCACCACCATGGGCGGCAACGTGGAGATCCTGGCCGCGGCCCCGCGCATCGAGGCGGTGACGCTGGGCGGCAACGTGGCCATCCGCAGCGCCACCGGCCGCTTCGAGGTGACCACCGTGGGCGGCAGCGTCAGCGTCAGCGGCAGCAACCTGGCCGGCGAGGTGGAGAGCGTGTCCGGCGACGTGCGCATCTCCGGCAGCCTGGCGCGCACCGGCGGCCTGAGCGTGGAGACCCACAGCGGCGACATCGAGCTGGCCCTGCCCGGCAACGTGAACGCGGAGGTGGACATCAACACCTACAACGGCGGCTTCGAGTCCAGCTTTGCCCCCCGCGTGCAGCGCGGCAGCCGCCGCGAGCGGCACCTGACCTACGGCAGCGGCGGCGTCCACGTCTCCCTGGAGACCTTCAGCGGCGACGTGAAACTCCTCCGCCGCTGAGCGCGTAGCCCCGCCCGCCCAATCCATCACCCTGAGAACACCGCCTGCGAGCGATGCTGACCTATATGCTGATGGCGGCCGTGCTGGCCGCCCCCGCCGACACCACCGAGCGCCGCACCCTGGCCGCCCACCGCGTTCCCGCCGGGCAGAGCGCCCCGGTGGTGGACGGCAAGCTGGACGACGCCGTGTGGAGCGCCGCCCCCGCGGCCGGCGACTTCGTGCAGCAGTACCCCAACGCGGGCGCGCCCGCCAGCCAGCGCACCGAGGCGCGCGTGGTGTACGACGACGGCGCCGTGTACGTGGGCATCCGCGCCTACGACAGCGCGCCGGACTCCATCGCCGCGCAGATGGGGCGCCGCGACGCCAGCGGCATCTACTCCGACTGGGTGCAGGTCATCATCGACAGCTACCACGACCGGCGCACGGGCTACCGCTTCGGCGTGACGCCGCGCGGCGTGGTGAAGGACGTCTTCCACTTCGACGACGGCAACGAGGACCTGTCCTGGGACGCCGTGTGGCAGGTGGAGACCACGGTGGACGCGCAGGGGTGGACGGCGGAGTTCCGCATCCCCCTCTCCCAGCTCCGCTTCAAGGCGGGCGAGGCGGGGCAGACCTGGGGCATCAACGTGCTGCGCGACATCGCGCGCAAGGAAGAGCGCTCCTGGTGGAGCCCCATGCTGCCCAACCAGCCGGGCTTCTCGTCGCGCTTCGGCACGCTGACCGGCATCGACGGGCTGCGGCCCCCGCGCCGGCTGGAGGTGCTGCCCTACACGGTGGCCAGCGTGACGCGCGCGCCCGGCGACGAGGCGGACCCCTTCTTCGAGGAGACGGACCCGTACGCCAGCTTCGGCGCGGACGTCAAGTACGGCCTGTCGTCGGACTTCACGCTGACCGCCACCATCAACCCGGACTTCGGGCAGGTGGAGGCGGACCCCAGCCAGGTGAACCTGTCCGCGTACGAGACCTTCTTCCCCGAGCGGCGCCCCTTCTTCGTGGAGGGCGTGGACATCTTCCGCTTCGGCCTGGGCGCCGGCGACGGCGACTTCGGCAGCGAGTCGCTGTTCTACACGCGCCGCATCGGCCGCAGCCCGCAGGGCATGCGCCGCATGCCGGGCGACGCGGAGTACTCGCACGCGCCGAACGCGACCACCATCCTGGGCGCGGCCAAGCTGACCGGGAAGACGTCCAACGGCTGGAGCGTGGGGGTGATGGAGGCGCTGACGGCGCGCGAGGAGGGGCACTTCATGATGCCCGACGGCACGCGCGGCGACCGCACCGTGGAGCCCATGACCAACTACGCCGTGGCGCGCGTGAGCCGCGACCTGGACCAGGGGCGCACGGCGGTGGGTGGCATCCTGACGGCCACGAACCGGATGATGGAGGCGGCCGACAGCCTGAGCTTCCTGCCGGAGCAGGCGTACGCGGGCGGCATGGACTTCCGCCACCGCTGGGGCCCCAGCAACCAGTACCAGCTCACCGGCTGGGTGCTGGGCACGCTGGTGGAAGGCGACACGCTGGCCATGCAGCGCCTGCAGCGCTCGTCCGCGCGCTACCTGCAGCGGCCGGACGCGGACCACCTGACCTACGACCCCACCCGTACCTCGCTGAGCGGCCTGGCGGGGCAGGTGGAGTTCTTCAAGAGCGGCGGGCACTGGAGCTACGGCGGCGTGACCAACATCCGCAGCGCCGGCTTCGAGGCCAACGACATGGGCTACATGCGCGACGCGGACAACGCGCTGCTGGCCATGTTCGGCGGGTACCGCCAGTTCAAGCCGGGCAAGACGTTCCGCAGCTGGAACGCGAACATGAACTTCTGGACCGGCTCCACGCTGGGCGGCGAGATGAACTCGCTGGGCGGCAACGTCAACGGCAGCTTCACGCTCAACAACCTGTGGAACGGCTACGCGGGCATCAACCGCGAGACGTCGGTCACCTCCGTGCGGGCGCTGCGCGGCGGGCCGTCGCTGCGGGTGCCGGGCAGCTGGAACGGCTGGGCGGGCATCAACAGCGACTACCGCAAGGCCCTGCGCGGCAGCACCGGCATCTCCTGGTGGGCGGAGGACGAGACCGACGGGCGCAGCTTCAACGTGTACGCCACCGCCACCTGGCGCGCGAGCAGCCGGGCGGAGCTCTCGCTGAGCCCGTCGTACACCACGGGCCGCAGCGCCTGGCAGTACACGCCGTCGGAGGCGGAGGACGGCTCCAGCCACTACGTGTTCGCCTCGCTGGACCAGAAGCAGGCGGCCATGACGGTGCGGCTCAACTACATCTTTGCGCCCAACCTGTCGCTGCAGGTGTACGGGCAGCCGTTCATCGCGGCGGGCAAGGCGGACGGCTACCGCGCGGTGCGCCTGGACGACGACGGCACGCGCGTGGCGGACGCGCCGGGCTTCGAGGAGCGCTTCGGCCCGGTGCCGGCGGGGGTGGAGGTGGCGGACCCGTCGTACAGCGTCAAGGAGTTCCGCAGCAACGCGGTGCTGCGCTGGGAGTACCGGCCGGGCTCCACGCTGTTCGTGGTGTGGAGCCAGGGGCGCTCGGAGTTCGACCCCAGCGGCGACTTCCGCTTCAGCCGCGACGCGCGCCGCCTGTTCGGCGACGAGGTGCCGGCCACCAACGTGCTGCTGGTGAAGTTCAACTACTGGCTCAACCTGTGACCCACGTTCATCCAGGAGGCGGCAGGATGGCGGTTCGAGGAATGACGACGGCGGCGGCGGCGGTCCTGGCGGCCGCCGCGCTGGCCGGCCCGGCGGCGGCGCAGCGGGTGGAGCGCTTCAGCGTGGGCGAGCGCGCGGCGGTGTACAACCTGGCCGGGCGCGTGACGGTGGAGCCGGGCTCCGGCTCCGCCATCACGGTGGAGGTCACGCGCGGCGGCCGCGACGCCGGGCGGCTGCGCGTCACGCGGGGCACCGCGTCGGGCGGGCTGGAGCTGCTGCGGGTCATCTACCCGGAGAACCGCATCGTCTACCCGGCCATGGGGCGCGGCTCGCGCTCGCAGATCGGGGTGCGGCGCGACGGCACCTTCGGCGGCGGGATCGGCGCGCGGCGGGTGCAGGTGGCAGGCAGCGGCAGCGGCATGCAGGCGCACGCGGACATCCGGGTACGGGTGCCGGCCGGGCGCCGCATCACCATCCACCAGGGCGTGGGGCGGGTGGAGGTCACCAACGTCAACGGCACGATCGACGTCAACACCTCCGCCGCGGCGGTGCGCTCCACCGGCACGCGCGGGCCCCTGTCCATCGACGTGGGCTCCGGGGGCGTGGAGGTGAGCAACGCGCAGGGCGACGTCAACATCGACACGGGCTCCGGCGGGGTGCGCGCGACGGGCGTCCGCGGCGGAGGGCTGGCCATCGACACGGGCAGCGGCAGCGTGGTCGTGAGCGACGTGCGCGTGCAGCGCATGGACGTGGACGTCGGCTCCGGCTCCGTGAACCTGAGCGGCATCAACGCGCAGGAGCTGGGGGTGGACACGGGGAGCGGCTCGGTCACTGTGGGGCTGGCCTCCGATGCGCGCAGCGTGGGCATCGACACGGGGTCCGGCGGCGTGACGCTGGTGCTGCCCTCCGGCTTCGGGGCGGAGCTGCAGATCGAGACCGGCAGCGGCGGCATCGACGTGGACGTGCCGGTCAGCCAGCGGCAGTCGCGGCGCGGCTTCTTCCGCGGCCGCGTGGGCGACGGCAACGGCCGCGTGGAGATCGACACCGGCTCCGGCGGCGTGCGCGTGCGGCGCGGGTAGAACGGCAGGTTACAGGGGACAGGTTACAGGGGACAGCCTGCGACTGCGGTCTCCTGCTGGGGCCGACGCCCGGAATGAAACGATGACGATGAGAGAGCCGGCTCCCTGCGAAGGGGGCCGGCTTTTTCGCATGCGGACGGGCCCCCTCCTCCCCCCCGCCCCTCCTCCCCCGCGGAGCGGGAGAAGAGGGGGGCTCGGCTGGTGCGTGCGGCACGCTTCTACCCCGGGAGGGCCCCCCCCCCCCCCCCCCCCCCCCCCGCCCCCC
>DASTLD010000031.1:0-3981 GCA_035715345.1 Longimicrobium sp. | reverse complement strand
GAGGATGATGCGCGATCGGCGGGGCGGGGGATGGCTGGCGGCCGGCGTGCTGGCGCTGGTCCTGTGGAGCGGCGATGCGGCCGCGCAACGCGTCGAGGGGCGCGTGGTGGACCAGGAGACCGGCGCCCCCGTGGCCGGCGCCGCGGTGCTGCTGCTGACCGAGCGCGGCGACACCGCGCGCAGCACGCGCAGCGACGCGCGGGGCGGCTTCGTGCTGCAGGCGCGGCGGCCCGGCAACTACCGCCTGGCGGCCAGCCGCCTGGGCTACCGCGACGCCGCCAGCCCGGTGTTCGACCTGCTGGCCAACGAGGAGATCCAGGTGGACCTCCGCATGAGCACCACGGAGGTGGTGCTGGCGCCGCTGACGGTGCGCGCGCGGCCCGCCGACCGGCACCTGGCGGAGGCGGGGTTCTACGAGCGCGAGGAGCAATTCGGGCGGGACGGGCTGCGCGAGGGCTACTTCCTGGGGCCGGAGGATCTGGAGCGCATGAACGCCGGCGAGCTGACAGACCTGTTCCGCAACGTGCCGGGGGTGTACGTCACCGGCAGCCGTCCGCCCACCATCGTGATGAGCGGCGGCTGCCAGCCCGTGTTCTACGTCAACGGCGCCAAGGTGCCGCGCTACGGCGGCACCGGGCGCGTGGTGTATCCCAGCTCGCTGCTGGCGGTGGAGGTGTACAACAAGACCGCTGTTCCGCACCAGTACATGCTCGACGCCAGGGACTGCGGGGTGATCCTGTTCTGGACGAAGTAAAGACAGTACGGAGTATGAGGTACGGAGTACGGATGGAGATCGCGCAGTTGCGATTTATTGCACCGTAAGTAAGGTGTTTGCTCCCGCGGTCGCGAAAATTTGCAACGTAAGCCGGCCTGGATAGCGATTTTTTGCAATGTAAGTCCGGACGTTGCGGCTATTCGGCGCCGGCCCCTGCGTCGATCTCTTCGTCGAACTCCCAGGCGTAGAGGACGAAGGTCTCCGGAGGCTGGCCGGGGAGGGACTCGTAGAGGCGGCGCGCGGGGGTGTTGTCCGGCTCGGTGCCCAGCCACGCCTCGCCGCAGCCGATGGCCCGCGCGTGGTCCAGCAGCGCGCGCAGCACCGCCCTGCCGATGCCGCGGCGCTGGTGCGACGGCGCCACGCCCACCTCGTTGACCCACATCTGCGCGGGCTTGTCGGGGTGGATGTAGTCCACGCCGGACGCGAACCCCACCACCACGCCGTCCTCCACCGCCACCACGATGTGGTGCCGCGGGTCCGCCAGGAACTCCGCCGCCAGCGCGGGCCGCACCGCGTGGTCGAACACGCCGTCCGCCACGCGCGCCAGCACCGCCTCGTCCCCGGGGCGAAGGACGCGGACCTCCATCGTCACGCGCCGCGGCGGGCGGGGCGCCGGAGCAGCAGCGCGGGGCGGGTCACAGGTCCTTGCGGAAGCAGACGATGCGCTCGACCTCCTCGAAGCCGAGCGCGCGGTGGGCGGCCTGGCTGAGAGTGTTCTCCAGCAGCGCGTCGGAGGCGAACTCCGTGAAGCCCTGCGCGCGCGCCCACTCGCAGCACGCGCGCACCAGCGCGCCACCCACGCCGCCGCGGCGGGCGCGCGGCTCCACGTACCACGCCTCCAGGTACGCCACGCGCCCGGAGTAGCACCCCTCCGCGTAGGCGCGCACGCCCACCTCCGCGAACCCCACCGCATCGCCCGCCGCGTCGCGCGCGACCAGGACGGCGGCGGGGCCGTGCGGATCGCCCGCGAAGTAGGCGGCGATCTCGCGCGGGTGCTCGTCCGGCTCGCCGGGCAGCAGCGCCTCGCGCATGCGCGCCCAGTCCGCCGCGTCTTCCGGCGCCGCGTGGGCAATGCGGACGGGCGGGGCGGGGGACCGGCTCACGCCGCGGGGGGGAAGTCGACCGTGGCGTTGCGGCACTCCGGCCCGCACTCCGGCCCGTTGGGGTAGCTCACCTGGTAGCTCGGCGTGAAGGTCTCCTCGCGCGCGGCTCCTCCGCCGGTCACCCGCACCGTCACCTGCTGCGGGGCAAAGTCCTCGAAGAGCACTTCGCAGGTCGTGCCGGCGGCGCACTCGTGCACCCGCTGCTCCTGGCCCGCAACGATCGCCTCCACGCGGTAGCCGCCGGCGGGCGCCGCGCCCAGCCGCACGGTCAGCCCGGTGGCGCAGCCGATCTCCGTGCACACGCCGGCAATGCCGCCGCAGCCCGCCAGCAGCCCCAGGAACGCGACCAGGAACGAGCGCATGTCATCCTCCGTGAACGGGGTCCGCGGGCGAGAACGTCCGCCGCGCGCGGACGGGGACGCTCAGCCGCGGTAGTGGAGGTACAGGTACGTGCCCACGGCGCCCACGATGGCGCCGAGGATCATGGCCTTCCAGATCCACCCGCGCACCGTGGCGGCGGGAATGTCGGTGCGCTGCGGCCGGTCCGGGTCCATGGGCGTGCTCTCCTCGTCCGGGGTGATGGCGATCGCGCTCAGCCGCGCAGGTGCTGGCGGAAGAAGGCGACGGCGCGCGGCCAGGCGCGGCGCGTGGCCTCCAGGTTGGCGCCGTTCTGCCCGTCCTGCTGGCGAACGAAGCCGTGCCCGGCGCCCGCGAAGATCTCGTGCTCGTACACCCGCCCGAGCGCCCGCATGGCCGAGTCCGCGGGGGCGATGGTGGCGTTGACGCGCGCGTCGTTCTCGCCGTACAGTCCCAGCACCGGCGCGCGCACGGAGCGCAGCGCGTCCGGCGCCGGCGAGGTGCCGTAGAACACCACCGACGCGCCCACCTGCTGCGAGTGCACCGCGTGGTTGAACGCCACGCTGCCGCCCCAGCAGAAGCCGGTGATGCCGTAGCGGGGCAGCGCCGCGGGCAGCCGCATGCCGTAGCGGGCCACCGCGTCGATGCGGCGCTGCACGCCGCCGGGATCCAGCGCGCGCACGGCGGCCACCGCGCTGTCGCGGACCGGCTGGCCGGCGCTGTCCAGCGGCAGGTTGCGCCCGGTCAGGAAGTCGGGGGCAATGGCGATGAAGCCGTCCGCCGCGAGCTGGTCCGCCACGGCGCGCACCCAGCTCGTCAGCCCGAAGATCTCGTGCACCACGATGACGACGGGCGCGCGGTCGCGGCGCTCCGGGTACACGACCCAGGCGCGCACGCTGTCGGCCGCGCCGGCGCTCACCATGGCCCACTCGCCGTGCCGCGGCGACGCCGCCAGCCGCGCGTCCGCCTCGGCCGCGCCCGGCGGGATGCCGCCCTGCGCCGCGGCCGCGCCGTTCGACGGCCCGCCGTCATCCCCCGCTGCGGCCCCCACGGACGCGCGGGAGGTGCCGCACGCCAGCGCGGCGGGGAGCATCAGCAGGGCCAGCAAGCGGAAGGACGCGCGCATGGGGGTGCTCCGGTCGGCGGGTGACGGTCGGCTGCGTCACGATACGGAAACCCCGCCCCGTTCCGCCAGCACCGGGACGAGAAAGCCCGCAGCGTCCCGGGGCCCGCGTCCCCGCCGGCGCCGTTTTCGCCGCGCTTCTTGCATCCACCGGGGCCGACCGCTCCGGCGGGGGACCGGAACTCCGCCGCCACACGCCTTTCCTGGACGCATGCCCGCCCGCAACCACGACCTGCACGGCAACGCCCCCGACAGCGCCGCCGCCGCGCTGCTGATCGTCGACATGATCAACGACCTGGAGTTCCAGGGCGGCGAGGCGCTGCTGCCGCAGCTCCTGCCCGCGGCGGAGCGCATCGCGGCGCTCAAGGCACGTGCGCGCAAGGCGGGCATCCCGGTCGTCTACGCCAACGACAACTTCGGCCGCTGGCGCTCCGACTTCCGCGAGGTGGTGGAGCACTGCCTGCGCGACGGCGTGCGGGGGCGGCCGGTGGTGGAGGCGCTGCGGCCGGGCGAGGACGACTACTTCGTGCTCAAGCCCAAGCACTCCGCGTTCTTTGCCACCACGCTGGACACGCTGCTGCGCTACCTGGGCCCGCGCCGCCTGGTGCTGACCGGCATCACCG
>DASTLD010000030.1:0-4468 GCA_035715345.1 Longimicrobium sp. | reverse complement strand
ACCGGAGCCGGCAACGCGCGCAGGCGCCGGGCGGCGCGGGGGGAGGGGGCCGGGGGGGTGGGGCCTCCCCGGTAGAACGCCGCCCCGCATGCCGGACAGGCTCCCCGCGTTGCACCGGGCACGCCACCGGCATACGGGTCGCCCGGCGATTGAAGAAATCGCGGCTACGAAAACGTGTGTCGGCCTTCGCCGACGGGTCCGGCGCGGTCACGCGTTTCCGTGCGAGAAGCGGTGGTTCTGCGCAGAAGTTCTCCCCCTCTCCGCGCGCCGCGCGCACCGGGGCAGGCATGGCGCCCAGGCGCAGGTGCGGCGCGGGGGGAGGGGGCCGGGGGGTGGGGCCTCCCCGGTAGAACGCCGCCGGGCACGCCGGACGAGGCCCGTGCAGGCACTCCGTTCACTCCCCCATCACTCCTGCACTTTCGCGGATTCCGCCTGTCTTTCGCGCCCTTCCGCACTCACGCGCTCACGCACTTCCGCACCGCGGTTTGCTTGCTTGACCCCGCCGGACCCCCAAGCTATACTGAGCGCTCACCTTCCAGGCGACTCCCCACGCGCGATGCTGCCGACACAGGCCGAGGCACCGGACGGAGCGTCCGAGGGCGATGTCGTGCTGGAACGGATGGCGCTGCTCGTGGTCGGCGAGCACCGCTTCGGGATTCCCATCGAGCGCATCCGCGAGATCATCCCGGCGCGGCCGTACACGCCGCTCCCGGGGAGCGCCGCGTTCGTGTGCGGGCTCATCAACCTGCGCGGGCGCATCGTCACCGTGGTGGACCTGGGCGCCAGGCTCAACCTGCCGCCCGCCAGCGCGCTCCCGGAGCACGGCATCGTGATCGTGGAGCACCGCGGCAAGCTCGCGGGGCTCGCGGTGCAGGAGGTGTCGCGCATCGTGGACGTGGACCCCGAGGAGCTGCGCGACAACGCCGACGCGCTGCGCATGCTCCGAATCGACCGTGAATACCTGCGCGGCGTGGGCCAGGTGGACGGCGAGGTGTTCGTGGCCGTGGAGCCCGACGCCCTGCTGGAGACCATCCTGGCCGCCTGACTTTTCGCCCTTCCGGCGCCCAACCGGCAACTCAACCAGACGCCATGAGCCAGACCGTCTTGATCTGCGACGACGCCATCTTCATGCGGACCATGATCGGCGACATCCTGACCCAGGCCGGGTTCCACATCGTCGCCGAGGCCGAGACGGGCGTGCAGGCCGTCGAGAAGTACCGGCAGCACAAGCCCGACCTGGTCACCATGGACATCGTGATGCCGGACATGGGCGGCATCGACGCCGTGCGCGAGATCATCAAGGACGATCCCGGCGCGCGCATCCTGATGTGCAGCGCCATGGGCCAGCAGGCGCTGGTCATCGAGGCCATCCAGGCCGGGGCCAAGGACTTCGTGGTCAAGCCGTTCCAGCCGTCGCGGGTGCTCGAAGCCGTCCAGCGGGTGCTGGGCTAGACAAAAAGTGCCTGGTGCCTAGTGCCCAGTGCCTAGTGAACCGACTACGGCACCGGGCGGGACGCAACGGCGCGTGCGGCGTGCGTCCGGGCTGATTCCTCACAACCAGGCACTAGGCACTCTGCACTAGGCACTCGCAGTTCCATGGAACTCTCCCAGTACGCAGAGCTCTTCCTGAGCGAATCGCGCGAGCACGTCTCCGCGATCAACCACCTCCTGCTCGCGCTCGAGGCCGACCCGCGCTCGCGCGAGGCGGTGGAAGGGCTCTTCCGCGCCGTCCACACCATCAAGGGCATGTCCGCCACCATGGGCTACCGCGCCGTGGCGGACCTGGCCCACGAGATGGAGAACCTGCTGGACCGCGTGCGCCAGGGTCGCGCGGCCCCGGACGCGGAGCTGGTGGACACGCTGTTCGCCGCCACGGACGCGCTGGAGACGTCCATCGAGGTGGCGGTGGAGGAGGGCGAGGACGACGACGCGGCGGTGGCCCCGCTCCTTGCGCGCCTGCGCGTTCTGGCCGGCGACGCGGAGGCGCCGGAGCCCGCCCCCGCGCCGGCGGCCAAGGGGCGCAGGAAGAAGGCGGAGGCCGCGGCCGCCGTCGCGGAGCCGGCGCCCATCCCCGAGCCCGACGTGGCCGCGGAGGGCGCCCTGCGCGTGCGGGTGACCGTCGACGCCGCCTCGCCGCTGCCGGGGGTGCGCGCCTTCATGGCCGTGCGCGCCGCGCGGGCGCTGGGCGAGGTGAGCGGGCTGGAGCCGTCGGAGGCGGCGCTGCACGAGGAGGGCTTCGGCGGCACCGTGCGCTTTGCCCTGCGCACCGCCGCGGCCGCCGAGGAGGTGGAGGCCGCGCTGCGCGCCGCGGGCGAGATCCGCGAGGTGGAGGTCGTTTCGGCCGCGAAGCGGGCGGCGGAGGAGGCGGCCGCCGTGGCGCCGGGCACGCTGCCGGGCACGGCGGCGGGGCGCGCGCGCAACATCCGCGTGGACCTGCGCCGCCTGGACGCGCTGGTCAACGGGGTGGGCGAGCTGGTCATCGTCCGCGACCGCATGCGCCGCCTGGCCGCCGACGCGGAGGGGGAGCTGGCGGAGGCGGTGGACATGGCCGGCCGGCTGATCGGCGAGCTGCAGGACGAGATCATGCGCGCCCGCATGGCGCCGGTGTGGCAGGTCTTCGACCGCTTTCCGCGCCTGGTGCGCGACGCGGCGCGGACGCTGGGCAAGAAGGTGGAGTTCGTCATCGACGGCAAGGAGATCGAGCTCGACCGCTCCATGCTGGACGAGATCGGCGACCCCGTCGTCCACCTGCTGCGCAACGCGCTGGACCACGGCATCGAGAGCCCCGCGGAGCGGCGCGCGGCGGGCAAGCCGGAGACGGGCACCCTGCGCCTGTCCGCGGCCCGCGAGCGCAGCCGCATCGTGATCCGCGTGGAGGACGACGGCCGCGGCATCCAGCGCGAGCGCGTGCTGGCCAGGGCCGTCGCCCAGGGGCTGGCCACGGCGGAGGAGGCGCGGGCCCTGCCGGACGAGGAGGTGTACCGCTTCCTGATGCGCCCCGGCTTCAGCACGGCGGAGACGGTGACGGACGTGTCCGGCCGCGGCGTGGGGCTGGACGTCGTCGCGACGCGCGTGCGCGCGCTGGGAGGCATGCTGGAGATCGAGAGCACGCCGGGGCAGGGCACGGCCATGACGCTGCAGCTGCCGCAGACGCTGGCCATCGTGCGCGCGCTGCTGGTGCGGCAGAGCGGCGAGACCTACGCGCTGCCGCTGACGCACGTGGGCGAGACGGTGCACCTGGCGCCGGAGGAGATCGGCGCGGTCAAGGGGCGCACCGTGGCCTTCCTGCGCGACGAGGTGATCCCCCTGCACTCGCTCAAGCGCATCCTGCGCACCAACGGCGACGGGGGCGGGGGGCAGAAGCGCGCGGCGGTCATCCTGGAGATCGGCGAGCAGCGCGTGGGGCTGGAGGTGGACGCCCTGCTGGGGCAGCAGGAGATCGTGGTCAAGGCGTTCGACGCCACGGACGACACCCTGCGCGTGTTCTCCGGCGCCACCATCCTCTCCGACGGCCGCCCGGCGCTGATCCTGGACGCGGGCAGCCTGCTGGGCGCCGCGGCCGCGGCCAACTGAACCGAACCTCATCCCCTGAACGGGACGGCATAGATGCTGGACGTGCGCGAACTGCAGGCGGTACAGCTCGACGGTCTGCGCGAGGTGTCGAACATGGGCGCGGGTCACGCGGCCACGGCGCTGAGCCAGATGACCAACACGCGCATCATGATCAACGTCCCCCGCCTCCAGGTGGTGCCGCTGGAGGAGGTGCCGGAGGTCATCGGCAACCCCGAGGAGGTGGTGGCCGCGGTGCTGATGCACATGCTGGGCGACCTGACCGGGCGCACGCTGCTGATCTTTCCCCGCAACGCGGCCATGCGGCTGGCGGAGATCCTGCTGCACCGGCCGCCCGGCAGCAGCCACGTGTTCGGCGAGCTGGAGCAGAGCGCCATCAAGGAGGCGGGCAACATCCTGAGCGCGGCCTACATGAACGCCATCAGCGACTTCATGGGGCTCATGCTGCTGCCCAGCGTGCCGTCGCTGGTCATCGACCTGTGCGGCGCGGTCATGACCACGGCGTACACCAACTTCGGCCACGAGCGCGACGTGGTGTTCTGCATCCAGACGGAGTTCTCCATGGACGGCGAGCACACCGTGGCGGGGCAGTTCCTGCTGCTGCCGGACGTGGAGAGCCTGCAGATCATCCTCCAGGCCATCCGGCTTGCCTGACGTGTCGGACGCCACGCCCGAAGCGGCGGCGCGCCCGCCCCACTCGGAGCGCGACCTCCGCATCCTCCGCGGCTTTGCCCAGCGCATCGACGCCGCCGACGCGGGCGCGCACAACAACCTGGGCGTCCTCTACTTCAACAAGGGGATGTACGAGGAGGCCATCGCCCAGTTCCAGCGGGCGCTGGCCATCGACCCCAAGATGCAGGTTGCCCAGCGCAACCTGGAGATCGCCTACTTCAACACC
>DASTLD010000029.1:0-10156 GCA_035715345.1 Longimicrobium sp. | reverse complement strand
GAGGCGCGAGAGCCTGCCGGGAGCGTATCGGTGGACCATGGGGGCGCGTGGGATCGAATCGCGCAGGGTGTACGGCGGCCCCCGCTTCCGTTCAGCGGGGTGGCGCGGCAACTGACCGGGACTCAGTCTTCGCTGACGGCTGCGGCATTCAGGGCGGCCTTCCATCGCTCTCCCAACCCGAGAGCGTGAACCCACTTGGCAATGTAGGTGCGATCCAGGTCGGCCCACCTTACCCGCAACAGGCGAGCGGCATCCTCGGTCTGGCGGCGCGATGCACCCATCTGTGCCCACTCCAGCTTTGCGATCACCACGTCTTCGGGCGTAGCGATGGAAACCGGGACTCCATCGTAGTCCACGACTACCCGCCTCTCGAACTCCTCGCGGCTGAACGGACGGTCCTTCCGCACGATCAGGTCGATCTTCCAGCCGGTGGCGAGGTCGATGAGGTTGAACTGTCCGTGGAAATCGTGTGCTTCGAGAGCGGCACGCTCGTCGGCGTAGAAGTCGCCGGGCGAAAGCTGCCGAATCAGGGCGCGGAGCTCTTCACGGCCCGCCACGATCACCATGTCGACGTCCTGCGTAGCGCGGGGTGCGCCATGGTACGAGCTGGCGAACGAGCCGGTCAGCATGTACGGGATCCCGGCGGCTTCGAGTGCGGCGATGACGCGGCGGAATACATCGGCCGTGGTCATGGGAGACCCTCGGGAAGCGGCGCGGGATCGAAGGCAAAGCGGAGCAGCTCGCGCTTGATCTGCCAGTCCGACCAGTCAGGATGCTCGTTGCGGAGCCGGGCGGCGGCCAGGTCGCGCACCATCGTGCTCATCTCGAACGCGAGGCGGAGCCGCTCAGCGCCGCTCATCCGCCGGTAGATGTCATCCTGTATCGCCGCGGCCTGCGGGCTGGTGTCGCTCATGCGGGTTGTGGCAGGTGGCTGAGGCACTGCATCCATCGCTCGAGGCCGGGGACGGGCGCCCGGCGGGGTGACGCAAGCTGCGATTCGGGCGGGCGCGGAGGCAAGGCTTTCGCGCGCGTGCGGGGCCGCGGTGTGATTGTTGATGCGAGCCGCGCGGCCCGCGACGGGGCGGGACGGGAGACGGCGGAACCTGCGGAGAGACGATGCGGAGACGAGCGCTGGGGCAGGGGCTGGAGGTGTCGGAGCTGGGGCTGGGATGCATGGGGATGAGCGACTTCTACTCCGGCGGCAGCGAGGCGGAGTCCATCGCCACCCTTCACCGCGCGCTGGACCTGGGCATCGACTTCCTGGACACGGCCGACATGTACGGCCCGTTCACCAACGAGCGGCTGGTGGGGCGCGCCATCAAGGGCCGGCGCGGCGAGGTCGTGCTCGCCACCAAGTTCGGCAACGAGCGCTCGGAGACGGGCGCGTTCCTGGGCGTGCGCGGCGATCCGAAGTACGTGCGCCAGGCCTGCGACGCCTCGCTGCAGCGGCTGGGCGTGGACGAGATCGACCTCTACTACCAGCACCGCGTGGACACGCGCGTCCCCATCGAGGACACGGTGGGGGCCATGTCGGACCTGGTGGGCGCGGGCAAGGTGCGCCACCTGGGCCTGAGCGAGGCCGCGCCGGAGACCATCCGCCGCGCGCACGCCGTGCATCCCATCACCGCGCTGCAGACGGAGTGGTCGCTGTGGACGCGCGACGTGGAGGAGAACGGCGTCCTGGCCACGGTGCGGGAGCTGGGGATCGGCTTCGTGGCGTACAGCCCGCTGGGACGCGGTTTCCTGACCGGGCGCTTCCAGCGTTTCGAGGACCTGCCGGAGGACGACTACCGCCGCAACCAGCCGCGCTTCCAGGGCGAGAACTTCGCGCGCAACCTGGACCTGGTGCGCGAGGTGGAGGCCATCGCGCGGGAGAAGGGCGTCACCTCGTCGCAGCTCGCGCTGGCATGGGTGCTGGCGCAGGGGCGGGACGTGGTGCCCATCCCCGGCACCAAGCACGTGAAGTACCTGGAGGAGAACGCCGCCGCCGCGGAGGTGGAGCTGAGCGCCGACGACCTGCGCCGCATCGAGGAGGTCTTTCCCGCCGGCGCCGCCTCCGGCGACCGCTACCCCGCGGGCGGGATGCGGACGGTGCACCGCTGAAGGGGCCTGGGCGGGCTCACCCGTCGCAGCCGCGGGCGCTGGACGGGCGCACCCAGCGCAGCTCCATCACCTGCAGCACGCGCGGCAGGCGAGCGCCCCACTCCCGCGCCAGCCACTCCGGCGTCAGCTCGCCCACCACCTCCACCTGGTAGCGCGCGGAGGGGTCGTTCCGCGTGGGGAAGACGATGCCGTCGCGCCTTGCCAGCTCGGCCAGGTCGTAGCTCAGCTCCCACGAGGCGCCGGTGGCGCAGTCCACGAACTCCGCGCCGCGGCGGCCGGTGGTGGTGCCGCGGTACACGCGCACCAGGTCGGAGGGGCGCACCAGCGCGAGCAGGCCGCGAACCTCTCCGGCGATGCGCTCCGCCTGCCGGGCCTCCGGCCAGGCGTGCGCCTGGGGGTTGCCGTACTGGTACGCGCGGTACGACGCTCCGTCGCGAAGCTCCACGGTGAGCCCCCACCCGTCCAGCGACACCACCCCGTCCGCCGGCAGCGCGGAGTCGTCCGGCAGGCTCCACAGGCCCGCGGCCTCGGCGGCGGCCAGCACCTGCCCCCACTCCGGCGCGCGGGTAAACAGGGCGCGGCAGGCCGCCATCTCGTCCCGCATCGCCACGGCGCCGCACCGGCCGGCGTGCCGCTCCACCAGGAGGTCGTGGAAACGGGCGGGCGGGCCGCCCAGCCGCGCGGCGTCCCAGTACAGCACCACCTCGCCCGCGACGGCCGTGTCGTCCGCGACGAAGCGGTACAGGTGCTCGGGTACGCCCAGGCCTCCCCCGATCCACACCCGCACCTCGCGCCGGCCGGGCGGCAGCGGCGACGACCGCAGCGGCTCCAGCCCGGCCGCGCGCGCCACCCGGTCGAACTTGGGAAAGTAGATCTGGGGCCAGTGGGTGTCCGGGACGCCGGCAGCCTGCGTGGGCTGGGCCGTGGGGAAGGGGACCGGCGCGGGGCGGCCCGGCCCGCACGCGGCGGCGAGGAGGAGGAGGGCGGCGAGAAAGCGGCTTCGCATGGCCGGCTGCGGGTGGAGGGCGCGGAGCGCGCTGGCTGCCTGATAGACGGCGCGCCGCTCCACCCCTGCACATCAGCCGCGGCCGGCCGTCCTCACCCCACGCGGTCGAAGCGGGCGACGGTGATGTTGCCCTCGCCGCCGATGCGCAGGTCGTACTCGTGCTCGCCCAGGCGCAGGCGGACGGTGTCCCAGTTCAGGAGCTGGCGGCCGTCTCCGCCGCGGCTGGTGTTCCTCATCTCCCGCACCGGCTGGCACTTGTCGTCCACCGCCTGCTCGATCCGGTACAGGTCCGCGGACGAGTTGGGGCCCTGCGTAAGGCGCACCCGCAACGCGCCCAGCGTCGGAATCCCATCGCCCAGCACCACCACGAACGGCTCCTCCAGCGGCTGACCGGCCGCGATCACCGGGACGTTGCTCATCCCCACGTCCACCGCCACCACGCGCTCCTGGGGGATGGAGTCGGTGATGGTGCACGTGGTGGTCTGCCCGGGCGTGGTGGTGGGCCCCGCCGTCTGCTGCTTCGGCGCGGCCTTCTCCTTATCGTCGGGCGGGGCGCCGCGCGTGGCCGCCAGGGCGATGCAGACCACGCCGAGCGCGATCAGCGGCAGCCCGGCGCCCTTGGAGGTCAGCTCCATGCCCATCCACTTGAACGAGCCGCCGGGCCGGTCGGCAAACCGGAGCAGCACCACCGCACCGAACAGGATCAGGCCGACGCCGACAGCGATCAGGATGGTCATGGTGTGTGTGAGTGCGAGAGTGCGAAAGTGCGAAAGTGCGAAAGTGCGTGGGGAGCGGATGCGGGCGCGAGGGCGGGCGCCCCCACCCGGACTCGCATTACTCGTCCACCCTCCCCCAAGTCTGGGGGAGGGTTGCTGGGGCCCTGCGCGACAGGCCAGCCGCGGCTCAGTTCTGGTCTCCCCCTCTCCCGCGCCGCGTGACGCGAAGCCTCCGGGCGCACCGTACTGCTCGGGCGCGGGGGAGGGGGCCGGGGGGTGGGGCCCCGCCGGAGCTCGCCCATCCCCCAGCTCGCGGTACCAGGCGGCGAAGCTCCCGCGCCGCGTGACGGGGAGCCTCCGGGCGCACGGTACTGCTCGGGCGCGGAGGAGGGGGCCGGGGGGTGGGGCCCGCCGGAGCTCGCCTATCCCCCCAGCTCGCGGTACCAGGCGGTGAAGGCGCGCTCGAAGAAGGCGGGGTTGAAGAGCGTCCATTCGCCCAGCGAGGGCGGCAGGCGGAAGGCGGCGCCGGCCTCCGCGGCGGGCTGGCCGCGCGCGTGGGCATCGCGGGCGGCGCGCTCCACCTCGTCGAGCATGGCGGCGTAGCGGTCGAACTCCGCTTCGCGCGCGACGGCGCCGTGGCCGGGCACGTACAGCGTGGGCGCGTCGCGGCGCAGGGCGCGGACGGCGGCGCGGAGCCGCGACGGCACCGCGTCCACGTAGTTGGGGAACATCGCGTTCCACAACAGGTCGCCGGCGAACACCACCGACGGCTCCTCCACCTCCACGCTCACGTCGCTCGCGGTGTGGCCGCTGCGCGGGACCAGCCGCACGACGCGCCCGCCCAGGTCGACGACCGTCGGCTCCGTGGCGGAGATCAGGGCGGCGTAGCTCAGCACGTCCGTCCGCAGCTCGTCCGCGGGCTGGTTGCGCTCCAGCACCAGGTCGCGGGTGACGGCGGTGGCGCGCACGTCCGGGTCCGCGCAGTCGGCCAGGTACCCCGCGACGCCGTTCGCGTGGTCGCTGTGGTAGTGCGTCAGCACGATGTGCGACGGCCACTGGTCCGTCAGCTCCACCGTGCGCTCCGCCAGCCACGCCGCGCCCTTCGGCTGGTAGAAGCCCTCGATCACCATCACCCCGTCGCGCCCGGCGATGATGCCGCCGTTGGCCAGCGTGGTGCGGTCGCCGGAGAGCGGCGTGGAGATCAGTGCCCAGATGCCCTCCGCCACCTGCTCCAATCGCCCGAACGGCTCCTCGGCCACCACCCGGCCGGCGGGGGAGCGGGCCCACAGCGCACGGAAGGCGGCGGGCGCGCCGGACGCGGCCAGCGCCAGGTGCGCGGCGCACGAGCCGGAGCGGAGCAGGAAGTCGCGTCGGGTGATGGGCGGCATCGGCGGATTCCGGGGTGATGGACGCGCCAGCAGAGTAATCGCCCACCCGCGTGAAGCCAAGCATCCTCCCGTGCGCGCCGTGCATCGCGAAAAACGGTTGACGCTGGCGAGACGGCGCGTGTACACTTGCGGCGCCCCTCCTTCCGCCGTGATCCGCACGCCTGCCGTGCGATGCATCCCGCATCCCTCCGCCCCCCTCCGCCGCAATCGCATGTCCATCGAAGCCGATTCTTCCCGGGCGCACGGCTCCGCGGCGGCGTCCGGCGAGATGCCCGACTGGGCGGAGTGGGCGGTGTACGGCGTCTGGGGGCTGCTCGCGGTGGTGAACGCCATCACCTACTCGGGCCCGTACCGCTGGGCGTCCGAGTGGCAGCTCGACCGCTTCGGGAGATACTACGAGGTCGCCTCGTTCGCCGTGTACCTGGTGGCGGGCGGGCTGCCGACGCACTGGCTGCTGGGGCGGGTGATGCGCGGCCGCTCCTGGCCGGGGCTCCGTGACTGGCGCACGATGCGGCGCCTGCCGTGGATCCCCGCCGCGCTCACGCTCTTCTGCGCCGCGATGGCGATGCTGGCCTACCGCGACGCACGCGAGCTGCGGCCGCTGCTGCGCACGTCGCCCGGCGGGCTGCTGGCGCCGGGGGTGAGCCAAAAGCTGGTGTGGGTTGAGGTGACCGGCATCCCCGACGAGCGGGTGGTGCGGTGGAAGGAGGACGGTGGCCCGCCCATGCTGGTGATGGCGTTGCGCGACGCCTCCGCGCCTGCCGGCGCCGCGCCGCCGCTGGTGCTCGAGGTGCCGGAGGCGGAGCTGGAGCGCCGCGCGCCGCGCAACCCGGCGACCGGCACCCGGACGGTGCGCGGCATCGCGCGGCACCGGCCGCTGGACGGGCCGGTGCGCACGCGCTTCGAGGAGATGGGGCTGCGGCTGGGCGAGTCGCCGTGGGTGCTGAACGCGCGGCAGGACCCGGCGGACGTGCGCCGCCAGGGGCCGCTGGTGCTCGCGCTGGGCGCGGTGGCGGTGCTTGTGGCGTGGGGCGCGTACTTCCAGCACCTGCGCCGCTCCGCGCGCGGCTGACGCCGCCGTCCGCCTTTCGCCGCCTCCGCGCGCGGCGTATATCTCTGCTCCTTCAGCCCTTCCCCCGAGCAGAGCGCGCATGCAGCCCCCGTCCATCGAGCCGACCGTCGCCTTCCTGCGCGAGCGCGTGACGCGCGCGCCGCACGCGGTGCTGGTGCTGGGCAGCGGGCTGGGCGGGCTGGCGGACGAGATCGAGGACGCGGTCCGCATCCCCTTCGAGCAGGTGCCCGGCTTTCCCCGCCGCACGCAGGCGCTGGCGGGCCACGCGGGGCAGCTCGTGGCGGGGCGATTGGAGGGCGTGGAGGTGGTGGCCATGCAGGGCCGCTTTCACCTCTACGAGGGCTGGAGCCCGGGCGACGTCGCGCTGCCGGTGCGCGCGCTCGCGGCGCTGGGGGCGGAGACCATGCTGCTGACCAACGCGGCGGGCGGCATCCGCCCCGGCTTCCGCCCCGGCGACCTGATGCTGATCGCGGACCACGTCAACCTGATGTTCCGCAACCCGCTCATCGGCCAGACGGTGCCCGGCGAGCAGCGCTTCCCGGACATGAGCGACCCCTACGATGCCGGCTTCCGCGCCGCCGCGGAGGAGGTGGCGCGCGACCTCCGCATCCCCCTCGTGCAGGGCGTGTACGCGGCGCTGCTGGGGCCCACGTACGAGACGCCCGCGGAGATCCGCATGCTGGCGCGCCTCGGCGCGGACGCGGTGGGGATGAGCACCGTGCCGGAGGTGATCGTGGCGCGCGCCATCGGCATCCGCTGCCTGGGCATCTCGTGCATCACCAACCTGGCCGCCGGGCTGGGGCTGGAGAAGCTGTCGCACCAGGAGGTGATGGAGGTGGGCGAGCGGGTGCGCGACCGGCTGGCGGCGCTCGTGCGCGGCGTGCTGCCCCGCATCGCCGGGCTCAACTCGCCGTCGGAGGCGGCCGCGTAGAATCTTTCCCGCGCGGGCGCCCGTAGCCCGGCGGCGAACATACGTCCTTCCCACGAACCGAATCGCCCCATGGATCCCACGACCGCGATCGTCTCCGGCCTGGCCATCTTCCTGGGCATGATGGTGGTGCTCATCCCCATCACCGGCCTGACCGCCCGCTTTGCGCTCAAGCCGCTGATGGAGGCGCTCAGCAAGTACCGCGAGCTGCAGGGCGGGCGCGAGGCCACGGAGCTGCTGGAGCGGCGCGTGGCGCTGATGGAGGAGCAGTTCCACAGCCTGGAGCGCTCGGTGCGCGAGATCGGCGAGGGCGTCGACTTCCAGCGCCAGCTCGGCGCCGCCGACCGCGCGGCCCTTCCGGCGCCGTCCGATCCGCTGAGCTCCTGAACTGCCGGCTCACGCAGAGACGCAGAGGGCGCAGAGAACTGCCGGAGGATGGCGGCCGCCGGCGCCCATCGGCCGCCCCCGCACCGGACCCGTCGGCGAAGGCCGAACATCACGTTTTCGTAGCCGCGAATTCATTCGCCGGGCGGGCGCAGGCGCGTCATGTCGTCTGCCGTGTGGGGGAGAATCTCCCACGCTGGTGGGCGATTCTCCCCTTTGCGGCGCGGCGCTCCGGCGTTAATTCGCAGCATCCTCCTCGCCCGGACGATGGGCCGGGAGCGCACACCCGTTTCAAGTGACTCGATGCCGATGATCCGCAGCTCCTGGCTGGCGATTGCCCTGTTCCCCGCCTGCGCGGCCGCGCAGTCGTCCACCGCTGCACCGCCCGCGGACGTGGCCGGCGGTTGGCCGCGCACGGGCGCCGTCGCGTTCCCCGACCATCCCGGCGAGGTGCGGCTGGCCAACGTGCGCAAGCTGACGCACGGCGGGCAGAACGCCGAGGCGTACTTCTCCGCGGACGGGCGGCGGCTGGTGTTCCAGTCCACCCCCGCCGGCGGCGGGTGCGACCAGATCTTCGCGATGGACGTGGACGGCTCCAACCTGAGCCGTGTGTCCACGGGGCAGGGCCGCACCACCTGCGGCTACTTCTTCCCGGGCGGCAACCGGGTGCTGTTCAGCTCCATGCACCACGTCTCGCCCGTGTGCCCCGCGGCGCCGGACCGCAGCCGCGGCTACGTGTGGCCGCTGCACCCGTACGACGTCTTCGCCGCGAACCCGGACGGGAGCGGGCTGGTGCAGCTCACCCGCTCGCCGGGCTACGACGCGGAGGCCACCTTCTCGCCCGACGGGTCGCGCATCGTGTTCACCTCCACGCGCGACGGCGACGTGGAGCTGTACACGATGGACGCGGACGGCGGCAACGTGCGGCGGCTGACCTTCGAGGAGGGATACGACGGCGGCGCGTTCTTCTCGCCCGACGGGAAGCGCATCGTCTACCGCGCCCATCACCCCACCGATCCGGCGGAGCTGGCCGACTACCGCGCGCTGCGGGGGGACAACCTGGTGCGCCCCGGCCACATGGAGCTGTGGGTGATGGACGCCGACGGCGGCAACAAGCGGCAGATCACCAGCAACGGCGCGGCCAACTTCGCACCGTTCTTCCACCCCGACGGGCGGCGGATCGTCTTCGGCTCCAACCTGCACGACCCGCGCGGCCGCGACTTCGACCTGTACCTCATCGGGATCGACGGCAGCGGGCTGGAGCGCATCACCCGCCACGGCGACTTCGACAGCTTCCCCATGTTCTCGCCGGACGGCAGGCAGCTCGTGTGGGCCTCCAACCGCGGCGGCAGCGCGCCCGGCGAGACCAACGTGTTCATCGCCGACTGGGTGGAGGCGCCGTGAGCCGCGCGCTCCTCGCGCTGGCGCTGCTGGCCGCCTGCGCGCCCGCCGCGGCACAGGAGTGCCCGGCCCCGCCCGCCGGCGAGGCGCAGCCGGCCGCCGCCGTGCGCTGGCTGTCGCAGGACGCGCTGGAGGGGCGGCTGGCGGGCAGCCCCGGCGAGCGCTGCGCGGGCGACTACCTGGCCGCCGAGTTCGCGCGCATCGGGCTGAAGCCGACGGGCGAGGGCGGCACCTTCTTCCAGGACGTATCGCTGGCCAGCGCCATGAACCCGCACGCGCAGGCGGGCACCGGGCGCAACGTGGTGGGCCTGCTGGAGGGCGCCGACCCCGCGCTGCGCGGCGAGGCGGTAGTGGTGGGCGCGCACTACGACCACCTGGGCCGGGGCGAGCGCTTCAGCCTGGGGGCGCAGGGCCAGGTGCACAACGGCGCGGACGACAACGCGTCGGGCGTCGCGGCGCTGCTGTCCATCGCGGAGGCGCTGGCGCGGGGGCCGCGGCCGGCGCGCACCGTCGTCTTCATCGCCTTCACGGGCGAGGAGGGCGGGCTGCTGGGCTCCGCGCGCTACGCCGCCGCCCCCGCCGTGCCGCTGGACCGCACGCGGGCCATGCTGAACCTGGACATGGTCGGGCGCCTGGAAGGGAAGCCGCTGCTGGTGTACGGCACCGGCACCGCGGCGGAGATGGAGGCGCTGGTGCGCGCGGCCGGCGCGGCGGAGGGGATGGAGCTGGCGCTGCACCCGGACGGCTACGGCCCCAGCGACCACACCTCGTTCTACGCGCGCGACGTCCCCGTGCTGCACCTGTTCACCAACGTGCACGGCGACTACCACCGCCCCTCCGACGACGCGGAGAAGGTGGACGTCCCCGGCGTGCGTCGCGTGGCGTCCCTGGCTGCCCGCATCGTGGCGGACGTCGCCGCGCGTCCCGCCGCGCTGACCCACGTGGCCGGCGCCGGCACCCCGCCGCGGCCGCCGTCGTCCTCGGGCTCCGGCTCGGGCTCGGGATACGGCTCTTACCTGGGAACGGTGCCGGACTTCACGCCCGTGGAGCACGGCGTCAAGCTGTCCGGCGTGCGGGCCGGCTCCCCCGCGGAGCGCGCCGGCATCCGCGGCGGCGACGTCATCGTGGCGATGGACGACGCCGAGATCGCGGACCTGT
>DASTLD010000028.1:0-3895 GCA_035715345.1 Longimicrobium sp. | reverse complement strand
GGCGCGGCCACCAGCTTCCATCTCTTCAGGCGGCACGTCCAGAACGCGCGGGGCTGAGACCCCCGCCGTGCCGGCATGGATATCGGGTTCCGGATCGGGGAATGCTGACGAAGGAAAAGGGGACGGAGGCCGCCGCGGCGGCGCCGGGCGCCAGCCCGGCGGGCGCACCGCGGGGGCCGCGCGTGCTGATGCTGCACGGCATCAACCTGTTCAACGCGGGCGACCACGGCATCGCGCTCGCCATCATCGAGCGCATCCGCGAGGTGCTGCCCGGGGCGGGGCTGCGCGTGGCGTCGCCGTTCCTGGACGCGCAGCGCACCCGCCGCGAGTACCACGACGCGGTGCGCGCGGACAGCCCGGTGGAGTACCCCCCGGAGGTGCCGGACCTGTACCAGCTCCCCGTGGGCGGGCGCGCCACGCGCCGCCAGCTGCTGGGCGCGGCGGCGGCGCTGCTGACCTTCGTCCTGGTCTGGCTGCTGCCGCGCGCGCTCTCCCGCCGCGTCGCCCCCGGCCGCCGCTTCATCCGCGAGGTGGAGGAAGCCGAGCTGGTCATCAGCAAGGGCGGCGGCTTCCTGCTGGACCGCGGCACCAGCTCGCCCATCCCCATCCACCTGATCCCCATCGGCATCGCGGTCCGGCTGCGCCGGCCGGTGGTCATCTACGCGCAGACGGTGGGGCCCTTCGACCGCAGGCTGTCGCGCTGGCTGGCGGGGGTGATCCTGCGCCGCACCGCGCTGCTGCTGGTGCGCGACCAGTACTCCGTGGACTACGCCGTCGACGTGCTGCGCGTGCCGGCGGAGAAGGTGCACCTGACCGGCGACGAGGCCTTCCGCCTGGCGTCGGTGCTGGAGCGCACCCCGCCGGCCCCCGAGGTGGCGCGCGCCCCGGGGACGTACCGCGCGGGCATCACCCTGGTGGCCCCGCGCTACGGGGGATTTCCGGGCGAGGCGCCGGACGCGGCCTACCTGCGCGCGGTGGCCGCCACCGTGGACCGCCTGTGCGCGCCCCGGGACGGCGCCGGCGCGGCGGGCGAGGTGGTGATGATCCCCCACCTGGAGTCCGGCTCCGCCAGCGACCGCATCCTGGCGGGCCGTGTGCGCGAGGCCGCCCGCGCGTCCGACCTCGTCTCCATCCTTCCCGCCGCCAACCCGCTGGCCACCATCCGCGCCATGCAGCGGCTGGACGTGATGGTGTGCACGCGCATGCACTCGGTGATCTTCGCCATCGTGGCGGGGGTGCCCTTCGTCGCCATCTCGTACCTGCCCAAGACGGACTCGCTGCTGGCGCAGCTGGGGCTGGACGGGTGGAGCGTCCCGCTGCGCGACCTGCTGGACGACCCCGACGGCGCGGCGGAGCGCGTGGCCCGCATGGCGCAGGCGCTGGTGGCGGAGGGGCCGGCCGCGCGCGAGCGGGTGGCGCGGGCCCGCGGGCGCGCGTTCCAGGCGTCCGCGCGCAACGGCGAGGCCGTGGCCGCGCTGGCCGCCGCGCGCACCGCCGTCCGCGGGGGGGCGTGAGCGTGGCGAGCGCCGCGGCGCGGGTCACGGAGCGCGTGCCGGGGTACGGCGGCGCGTTCTGGGACATCACGCCCCTGCAGGACTTCCTGGCGGGGGAGCACGGGTGGAGCGATGCGGACCTGGCGCGCAACCAGGTGGGCATGCGTACGCCGCTGCGGGGTGAAGACGCGGCGGCGCTCGCGCGCTTCTGGCGCACCATCGCCGAGGCGGCGCGCCGGCTGGACGCGGCGGGCATCCTTCCCATCACCATCAAGTCCCTGCGCACCTACGCGTTCTGGGACTCCAACGCGGACCTGCTCATCCCCCCCGGCAGCCGCCCCGCCGTGCTCGCGGCGCTGTACGCGGGCGCCTGGGTGCCGCCGTCGCGCGCGTCGCGCGTGGAGCAGGCGCTGGTGGAGCGCGCCAAGATCAAGCTGCCCAGCCGCGACCCGGAGCTGCTGTCCGCGCACCTCTACGAGGGCGTGAGCTGGCGCTACCAGGCGGACATCGGCCTGCTGCCGGGCGACCGCGAGGCCGCCGCGTCGCGCCTGGTGCGGGTGGACCCCGCCCTCTTCGGCGCGGGAGACGATGCGTCCGCACCCGCCGTGTGGGTGCCGGACGACGCAACCGAGCTGGTGCTGCAGGCGGCGCACGCCGTCTTCGAGAACTTCCGCCTGTCCGTGGGCGAGGCGCTGCACTTCCACCTGCTGCGCCGCGTGCCCGGCGCGTGGGAGCGCGCGCAGGAGATCGCCGCGGAGCACGGCTGCACCGCCGCGCTGCGCGAGGTGGCGGCGCTGTGCGAGGCGGCGCTGGAGGGGCGCCTGGGGTGGGCGCCGGCGGCGTGGCCCGCGCAGATGCCGCTGCGCGTGCTGGGGCGGTGCTACGCGGACCGCCTGCGCTACCTGGGCGGCCGCCGGCGGCTGGGCTCCGCGGCGGTGGAGATCGGCGGCTTTGCGGCAGTCTACCCGCTGATCACGGCCGTGCGGCGCCGCCGGCTGCGCCGCCGCCTGCGCGCGGAGGCGGCCGCGTGAGCGTGCGCGTGGTCTTCGCGGGCATGGACGGCTCCGGCAAGAGCACGCAGGCCGCCGAGGTGGAGCGCCGCCTGCGCGAGATGGGCTACCGCGTGGTGCGCGCGCACCAGTACACGCCCTCCGGCGCGCTGGGCCGCGGCGTCAGCCGCCTGGGCGCCGTGCTGGCGCGCCGCGCGGCCGGATCGGGCGAGGAAATGTCCGAGGCCGAGGCGTCCGCATCGCCCACGTCGGTCGCGAAGGCCCCGCGCGGGGCAAAGCGCTGGGCTGCGGGCGGGGTGGCGCTGGCGTCGCTGTGCCTGGGGTGGCTGCGCGCGTGGCGCGCGGAGTGGCGCGGGCGCGGCGCGGACGTGCTGCTGCTGGACCGCTCCTTCGTGGACGAGCTGATCCGCGTCCGCTGGCGCCTGCAGACGGTCCCGCGGCTGGGGTACCGGCTGCTGGCGCTGCTGCCGCCGCCGGACCGCGCCTTTCGCCTGACGCTGGACCCGGCCACCGGCGTGCTGCGCAAGAAGGGGCGCTCGCTGACGGAGGCGGAGTACCGCGCCAAGCTGCAGGCGGTGGAGGGCGTGCTGGCCACGCTGCCGCCGCGCTGGCGCTTCGAGGACGTGCCCGTGGACGGCCGCGACGTGGACGCCGTGGCGGAGGGGCTGCTGCGCAGCATCACCGCAAAGGCGGGCCGCTGATGTGGATCCTGCTGGTGGCGGCGTTCGCCGTGTGGGGCGTGGCCATGTCCATGCGCGCGGGGCGGCGCCTGGCCCTGCCCGCGCTGCCCCTGCTGGCCGCCTCCGTCTTCGTGCTGCGCATGCTGCTGGCGGTGGCCAACGTCAGCTTCGGCCCGCTGCCGGGCATCGACGTGGACGCGGTGGCGCTGCTGGAGCACAGCGAGCGCGTGGTGGCGCAGGTGCTGGAGGGCGGCAGCCCGTACCCGTGGACGCACCGCTACAGCTACGCCAACGTGCTGGCCCCGTTTGCCCTGGTGGCCTCCGGCGACGCGCTGGCGCTGCTGATCGCGGCCTTCCACGCGCTGCTGTGGACGGCCGTGCTGTGCCACATGGCGTGGATCGGCCGGCACCTGGGCCTGACCGCGGGGCCGCTGTACGCGGTCATGCTGATCGCCGCGCTGCACCCGCCCAGCCTGCTGTACTCCGCCGGCGCGCTGCGCGAGGCGCCCCTCATCCTCTGCCTGGCCGTCTACGCCCGCGCCATCCTGTCCGCGGAGCCGGGCACGGAGGTGGGCAGCTGGCGCGCCTGGGCAGCCACCGCCGCCGGCATCTACCTGCACCCGGGCCTGCTGGCCCTGGTGCCGCTGACGCTGGCCATGCCGCTGTTCCGCGGCGGCCGGCGCGGGCGCTTCGGCATGGGGATGCGGGTGGC
>DASTLD010000027.1:0-7528 GCA_035715345.1 Longimicrobium sp. | reverse complement strand
GCCAGGAGGGGCAACCAGATGGGCATCACGCCTTTACGCAGCCTTGACAGGTTCGAACGAGCGTTCTATATAGAGACGAATCCTTACCGAGCGGTCATCCACCCGGCCGTCCTCCGGACGCATTTCCGGCACGTTCTTCCGAAGCAGTCCGAGCTTTCCGGCGCCACGGCGCCTTTTCGCTTGCCCGTGTTCCTCCCATCCACCCTCAGACAGGAGGTCGCCACGCTGGACGAGTTTTCGGACAGGTAGGGAAGTTCCCGATCGGGCGGCGCGGCTCCCTGGGCAGGGGCCGGCGGCAGCCCGGTGCGGCGGCGTTCACGGCGCATCCCGCGCCCGCCCGCAGCCGCACGCCAGTCGGACACCAACCTCGGCGGCCCACGTGGGGCCGCCGGCACACAGGAGGACGAGGAATGAGAAATTTCCGTCGGCTGATCGCGGTGGTCATCGCGGCGGCCCTCGCGCCCGTGGCGTTGCTGGCCCAGGAGGCCGCGACGATCACGGGGCGCGTGACAAACGCGCAGGGCCAGCCGGAGGCCGCCGTCAACGTGCAGATCACGGCGCTGCAGTCCGGTGCCACGACCGACGCCAGCGGCAACTACCGGCTCGTCGTGCCGGGCAGCCGCATCCGCGCCGGCCAGCAGGTGACCATCGTCGCCTCTCGCCAGGGCCTGGCGTCGCAGAGCCGCACCATCACGCTTAACCCGGGTGCCAACCTCACCCAGAACTTCCAGCTCAACACCTCGGTGCTGGCGCTGGAAGCCGTCGTCGTGACCGGCGTGGCCGGCGCCACCGAGCGGGCCAAGGTGCCCTTCGAGGTGGCCCAGCTGACCGCCGCCGACATGCCCGTGCCGCCCACCAGCGCGGCCAGCGCCATCCAGGGCAAGGTTGCCGGCGCCCAGGTGGTGTCGGGCAGCGGCCGCCCCGGCTCGGCCCCCAGCATCCTGCTGCGCGGCCCGCAGAGCATCAGCGCCGACGGCCGCAGCCAGGAGCCGCTCTACATCGTGGACGGCGTCATCCTGGGCAGCAGCATGGTGGACCTGGACGCCCTCGACATCGAGAACATCGAGGTCGTGAAGGGCGCCGCCGCCGCGTCGCTGTACGGCTCGCGCGCCGCCGCCGGCGTGGTGCAGATCACCACCAAGCGCGGCAAGGGCCTGCCCAACGACGAGGTGCGCTACACCGCGCGCACCGAGTACGGCCGCAACCAGATCGCCTTCTACCCGCCGGAGCTGCTCACGGAGCTGCACCCGTTCGCCATGAACGCGGACAGCACCCAGTTCCTGGACAACTCGGGCAACGCCTGCGACTGGCTGGAGTGCCCCTCGGTGGCCCTGGCCGGCCAGACCCGCGGCGCCGCGGCGGCCAACCAGTGGAACACCTTCATGACGAACCGCTGGCCCGGCCAGACCCTCAACCAGGTTGAGGAGTTCTTCCGCTCCGGCGTGTTCACGCAGAACTACCTGGCGGCCGAGGGCCGCGCGGGCGGCACGAACTACCACGTCTCCTACATCAACATGAAGGAGAGCGGCGTGCTGCCGGGCCTGGAGGGCTTCGACCGGAACAACTTCCGCGTCAACCTCGACCAGGCCGTGCGCAACGACATCTCGCTGTCGGCCAGCGCGTTCTACAGCCGTTCGTCCCAGGACAACTTCCCGGAGAACAGCGGCAACCCGATCTTCGACCTGACCCGCATGCCGGCCGGCGTCAACCTGTTCGCCTGCGAGGACAACGTCGACGAGGAGTGCCGCGACAACCCGCGGAACATCATCTTCCAGCCGGACCCGACCAACACCGAGTCCGCCAACCCCATCTACGACCTGCTGAACCGCGAGTACATCCAGAAGCGCGGCCGCTTCCTGGGCGCCGCCACGCTGCGCTACTCGCCCCTGTCGTGGCTGGACTTCGACGGCAACGTCTCCTACGACCGCCTGGACCAGGAGGAGACGGACTACTTCTTCAAGGGCTACCAGACCCTCCCGGCCAACCCGGCCATCAACGAGGGCTACATGGACCGCCTGAACGCGCTGACCGAGGCGTTCAACACGAGCATCACGGCGTCCATGCGCTTCTCGCTGGGCAACAACGTCTACAACCGCACGCAGCTCCGCTACCTCTACGAGGAGCAGGACGGCCTGGCCACCTTCACGAGCGGCTCCGACTTCTCGGTGGTGGACATCCCGCAGTTCGACGTGCTCAACCACGAGCTGCTGGGCGCCTCCTCGGCGCGCACCGAGGTGCGGTCGGACGGCTACTTCGCGATCACCAACTTCGAGATCGCGGACCGCTACATCCTGGACGGCCTGATCCGCAACGACGGCAGCTCGCTGTTCGGTGAGGACGAGCGCCGCCAGTGGTACTACCGCGCCGCCGCCGCGTGGCGCGTGACGGAGGAGCCGTGGTTCCGCGTGCCGAGCCTGAACGAGCTGAAGTTCAGCTACGCGTACGGCACGGCCGGCAACCGCCCCAACTTCTACGCGCAGTACGAGACCTTCGCGGTCTCCGCCACGGGCATCACCCCGGTGCGCCTGGGCAACCAGCAGCTCAAGCCGGAGTTCGCGCGCGAGCAGGAGCTGTCCATGGACGCCTCCATGTTCGGCGACCGCATCGGCCTTGAGGTGACCTACGCCAACCGCGTCACCGAGGACCAGATCCTCGCGGTGCCGCTGCCGGCCTACACCGGCTACGTGGAGCAGTACCAGAACGCGGGCACGCTGGAGAGCAACACCTGGGAGGCCGGCCTGACGGCGCGCCTGGTGGAGCGCGGCAACTTCTCCTGGAACGCGCGCCTGCTGTACGACCGCACGCGCACCAAGATCACCAAGCTGGACGTGCCGGCCTTCACGGCGGGCGTGGACGGCCAGGCCCTGGACGACGTCTTCTACATCCGTGAGGGTGAGGAGATGGGCACGTTCTACGGCTTCAAGATCGCGGAGAGCTGCGAGGAGCTGCCGGAGGCCACCCTGGCCGCGCACCCGTGCAGCGAGTTCGCCGTGAACGACGACGGCTACCTGGTGTGGGTCGGCACGGGCGGCAGCCTGGGCACCCCGTCCTGGGGCACGGCCGGCGGCTTCACCATCAACAACCAGCAGGTCAACTGGGGCGCGCCCTTCGCCGGTCAGTGCACCGACCGCGCGACCGAGGAGCGCACCTTCTTCTGCCCGGTGGGCCGCACCACGCCGGACTACAACCTGAGCCTCTCCAACACGTTCAACTGGGGCGGCCTCACGGTGTACGGCCTGATCGACGCGGTGCAGGGCTTCAGCGTGTACAACCAGCCGCTGCAGTGGGCGGTGTTCAAGCGCACCACGGGCGTGTTCGACCAGCGTGACGTGGCGGCCAACGAGCGCAAGCCCCTGGGCTACTACGACGCGCTGTACTCGTTCTCCAGCGGCCTGGAGCCCAGCTCCGTGTTCGTGGAGGACGCGAGCTTCGTCAAGCTGCGCGAGCTGTCGCTCCGCTACCGCTTCGGCGCGGACCGCCTTGCCAGCCTGCCGGGCAACCTGGACGGCCTGACGCTGAGCCTGACGGGCCGGAACCTCAAGACGTGGACGGACTACCGCGGGTTCGACCCCGAGGTGGGCAAGGCCGGCGGTGACCTGGGCTCGGCTGCCCTGGCCCGCGTCGAGGGGTACCAGTACCCGAACTTCCGCACCTGGACGCTCGGCGTCGAGGTGAACTTCTAAGCGAAGGGACGCCTGATGAAGAACATCCGCAAGACGGCGGTGTTCGCCTCCCTGCTGCTCTTCGGAGCAGCAGGGTGCGCGGACCTGGACGTCGACAACACGAACCAGCCGGACCGCGCGGGCGCCCTGCGCACCGCGGGCGACATCGAGTCGCTGATCTCCGGCACGTTCTCGACGTGGTTCCACAACCAGCACAACAACACGCACTCCTGCGCCAACAGCCCGGGCGTGTGGATGGGCATCGCGTCGTTCCAGGGCAGCAACTCCTGGAACAACTGCGCGGCCAACCCGTACTCGCAGATCCCCCGCCCGGCGCTGACCAACGCCCCGGCGGACGCGAACTACAACACGATCGCGCAGCCCTGGTACGCCAACTACCGGGCCATCGCGGCCGTGTCGCAGGGCCTGGCCGCCCTGGCGGCGGACCCGGAGCTGGAGGACGACCTGAGCGCGTCGGACCTGGCGCGCCTCAAGGCCTTCGGCAAGTTCATGCTGGGCCTGGGCCACGCCACGCTGGCCACGGTCTACGACCGCGCGTTCATCGTGGACGAGACCACGGACCTGTCCGCCGGCACGGAGCTGCAGCCGTACGGCGAGGTGATGACGGCCGCGCTCGGCTACTTCGACGAGGCCGCCGCGCTGTCGTCGGGCGAGTCGTTCACCATCCCGTCGCTGTGGGTGGGCGCCTCGATCACCAACGTCCAGCTCGCCAAGATCGCCCGGGGCCTCAAGGCCCGCTACCGCGCGTCGGTGGCCCGCACCACGGCGGAGCGTGACGCGGTGGACTGGGCGGCCGTGCTCACCGACCTGGCGGCCGCCGGCGGCCAGGAGTGGACCATGGAGCACGACTGGGTCAACTGGTGGTCCAACAACGTGTTCTGGCAGAGCGGCTACGGCTACGCCTGGCTGAGCTACCAGTACTACGGCATGGCCGACCAGTCGGGCCGCTACCAGACGTGGCTGGGCATGACGGTCAACAGCCGCCACCCGAACCTGGGCGGCGCGGACAACACCACGGCGTTCATCATCGTGACGCCGGACCTGCGCTTCGCGCAGGGCGCCACGCGCACGGCGCAGGCCGCGGCGCCGGGGCGGTACTTCCGCATCCCGGAGTACAGCATCACCGGCCAGTGGGCCCGCCCGGACCGTGGCACCTGGCGCTGGTCGTGGTACCGGAACCACAAGTTCGACGCGCTGAACGACGCGGGCGACACCTACCGCCTGCTGCCGCGCTCCGAGCTGCGCCTGCTGGCCGCGGAGGCCCTCCTCCGCACCGGCAACGGGGCGGCCGCCGCGGACTCCATCAACGTGAGCCGCGTGTTCAACGGCCTCAACGCCACGAACTCCAGCGGTCTCAACACGAGCTGCGTGCCCAAGCTGCCCAGCAGCGCCTGCGGCGGGCTGCTCCACATCCTGGCCTGGGAGGTCTGGATGGAGACGATGATGGAGGGGCACTTCGGCTCGCCGAAGTACTTCTTCGACCGCCGCAACGGGTTCCTGTACAAGAACACGGCGCTCCAGATGCCGATCCCGGCCAAGGAGCTCCAGCTTCTGCAGCTCACGCCGGTCTACACGTACGGCGGCGGCGGTGACGGCTCGGCGCCCACCAGCGCCTTCGCCTTCCCGCACGAGGGCTGATAGAATCCGGTAGCCTGAGGCGTTACAGCGTCGGGGGCGTGCTCGAAAGGGCACGCCCCCGATTGCTTTGCGGGCCCGGGGAAACTATCCTGCGGCCCAGGATGCGCGCGCGGCGCCCGCCCGCGCGGCCCCCGGCGAACGACCGCCCCCTCCCGCCGTCCACACGCACTACCCGGAGAAACGCACGATGCGACGCACGTACGCCCTGCCCCTGCTGCTCCTGGCCGTGGCCCTGTCCGTGGCCCCGGCCTGCACGCCCGCGGCGGGCGGCAGCACCACCTCGCAGCCGTCCCGCGGCCGCTCCGACCGGCTGACCCGCGAGGAGATCTCCAGCATCTCCGCCGCCAACCTGTACGAGGTCATCCAGCGGCTGCGCCCGCGCTGGCTGACGGTGCGCGACGCCAACAGCATCGGCACCGGGATCGCCAGCGCCGAGATCGTCGTCTACCAGGGCCAGAGCCTGCTGGGCGGCCCGGAGACGCTGCGGCAGCTCACCCCCGGCGCGGCCTACTCGCTGGAGTTCATGGACGGCGAGCGCGCCGCCGCCATCCTGCCGGGCATCGGCTCGCGGCGCATCCAGGCGGCCATCATCATCCACACCTCGCCGCAGGGCTGACGCTTCCCGCTCTCGGGAGCAACGAGAAGCGGGCAGGCGGACCCCGGTCCGCCTGCCCGCTTCACCATTCACCCTGCCGCCGCGGCGTCAGACCTGGTCCAGCCGGCCGCACGCCACCAGCGTGGTGTCAGAACCGACACCCCTCAGCACGTCTACATGGTACGTCCGGCCCGGCTCCAGGACCGCGTTGGCGGTGGAGGCCAGCACCACGTCGCCGTCCTCGTCCGCCACGCCGTCGGGGTAGCTGGCCCGGCCGCCCACCAGCGTGCCCCCGCCGGCGCAGGGGCCGGTGCGGATGCGCCAGGGGTGCACGGCGCCCTCGGTGGAGCCGCTCAGGTTCAGGTGGCTCTCGATGATCTGCCCGCGCGACACGGAGTTCAGGGTGCCGGTCACGGTGCTGCCGCCCAGGTTGGCGATGTCGGCCTCCCAGGCGGTCGAGGTGCCCAGGCTGGGCTCGTCGCAGGCGGCCAGCGCCAGGGCCAGCAGGGCGGCGGTGCGGAGAGGACGGGTCATGCGGGGCTCGCGTGCGCAGGGGGTTCGGTTGGCCGCTACAGGCCGCGGCGCGTCCAGATGGCGATGACGCCGCAGTCGGACTCGGCGGTCAGGAACTGGGCCGGGATGGTGGCCAGGCCCTTGTACACCTCCACCGCCTCCACCTCTTCGGGGTGCACGGCGGCGTCCAGCGACGACTCCGCCGGCCCGCCCAGCGAGGAGCGCGTCACCAGCAGGCCGTCGACGTAGATCTGCGCGGGGCAGCGGCCCTCCGCGCGGGCAAAGTAGATGACGCGCTGGGTGCCGAAGCCGCTGCTCTCCATGTGCACCCCGGGCAGCGTGGCCAGCAGGTCGGAGACGAACGCCGGGTGCATGCGCTCGATGTCCGCGCGCGTGAAGAAGTCGCCGATGCCGGCGGCCTGGCGGGCGCGGAAGTCGTCGAGCACGGGGCTGTGGTGCACGCGGGCGCGGGCCACCACCTCCAGCGGGGCCAGCAGCACGACCGAGCGGTCCAGCCGCATCTCCAGCTCGAAGAAGTCGTGCCCCTCCGTCCACAGGACGGGGCTGGTGGAGCCCTGGAAGCCCAGGCGGGCGGCGTGCAGGCGGAACGGCCCGCGGCCGCGCACGCTGAACTCGAACTCGCCGGCGCGGCTGGTGACCTGGCGGCCGAGCTGGCGCCAGTAGGCGTCGTAGACGCGCACCACGGCGCCGGCCACCGGGGTGCCGGTGGCGTCCTCCGTGACCCGGCCGCGCAGCACCACCTGCCCCTGCGCGCGCGCCTGCCCCGGCGCGGCGCAGAGCAGCGCGAGGGGCAGCAGGCCGGGCAGGAGAAGGCGCGCACGGCGCATGTGGGCACCGGTAGGAAAAACCACGGCGTGGAGCCAGGAACCCAACGTACGGAAGATAGGATGGCCCCCATGGAAGTCAATCATACCCCCCGCCCCGCGGCGCGCGCCGCGGCCTGCGCCGCGCTGCTGCTGGCGGCCGCCTGCGCCCCCTCAGCGGAGCGCGCGCGGGGCGCCGCCCCCGCCGGGGCGCAGTCCATCCGCCAGGCCTGGCGATGCATTCCCGATGCCGAGCCGGCGGTGGTGCCGGCGGC
>DASTLD010000026.1:0-2274 GCA_035715345.1 Longimicrobium sp. | reverse complement strand
GCCGATGACCCGCGCGTCAGACAGGTTGATGCGCCCGTCGCCGGTCAGGTCGTCCATGATGCCGTTGCTGTCGTTGTCCACGGCGATGTCCATGGCGTCGCCGTACATGTGCCGCGACAGCTTGCCGCGCCCGGAGGTGTTGCCGCCGCCCGCGTTGTACGCCGGCGTGCGGAAGCCGCTGACCGCGAAGATGTTCTCCACCGGGTGGCCCGAGCGCTCCAGCTCCTGGATGACCAGCTCGATCTTGTCCAGGATGCGCGGCTGCACCGCCACGTACTTGGGCCACACGTTCTCCTGGCCCTTGGTCACGAAGTCGCGGAGCTGGATGTGCTCGGACAGCCAGGTGTCGCGGTTCTGGGGCGTGACCTCGATCAGCCCCGCGGGCGGGCTGTAGATGGCCTTGGGCGCGCCGCCCCGCTCGTACGGCCAGTTGCCGATCACGTAGCGCCCGATCTTGCCCCCCCGCTTCTGCGACAGCGGCACCAGGGTGATGACGCGCACGTTGCTGGTGGGGCGCATGGCGTCGCGCATGCGCAGCATCACGTTCCAGATGCCCGATTCGCTGGGCACCCGGCCGCCCGCCACCTCCGCCCCCGGCGCGCCGCCCTCCGCGGGGCGCAGCACGATGCTGGCGCCCTCCGGCAGCGAGTCCGCGCCGGGCAGCGTGGCGCCCTGGCCCGGGGCCACGATCTGCGCCTGCACCGCGCCGCTCAGGCCGCCGACGCGCTTCTGGAACTCGTCCTCGAAGCTGCGCACGAACTCGTCCATCAGGAACGGCGCCTCGGGCGGCGCGTCCGTGGCCAGCGGGTTCTTGGTGAGCTGCGAGGTGATGGGCGCGGCCGAGGGGCGCGAGGGGTCCAGGTCTTCCGGGCTGGCCCAGCCGATGGAGTAGATCCAGCCGGTCAGGAACACGGCGATCATGAGCGTCGCCACGCGGTTGAAGCTGCGCTCCTGCCGGGGCGAGAGGCCGGCCTTCTCCCAGCGCGAGGCGGGCTCGCGCACCAGGGGAAAGAGGTAGGGGTCGTGGGCGTATTCCATAGGCGCGGCGCGAGATTCATCATCCGTGCCGCCCGACCCGTCCGGGCGGCTCGGCCACGCCCGCCCGCAAGCTCCCGGCCACCAGTGCGTATCTCGTTGCGTTGAGGCAGGTTGGGCGCGAGGGTCGAGAAGAGGATTTCACGCAGAGGGCGCAGAGGAAAACAGAGAGCCGCAGAGGAACTTCGCTGTTCCTCTGCGGCTCGCTTTCAGGAGATCAAGAACTGGCCAGCTGCTTGCCGTGATGCACACCGAGTGGGCCCAGCCACGTCCGATGACGCCCGATGAGCGGAAGGGAGTATGCAGAGCGAAGCATCTGATCGGCCCAGCGGAGGAGGCGTTCCCGGCGACGAGATCCTGCCCGAGTACAGCCTGAGGGGCGGCGTGCGCGGGAAATACGCCGGGCGCTATGCGGAAGGAACGAACCTCGTGCTGCTCGATCCCGACGTAGCGGCGGTGTTCCGCGATTCGGAAGCGGTCAACCGCGCGCTCCGCTCGCTCGTCGAGATCATCCGGGATCAAGCGCGCGTCCCATCCGCCTGAACCGCACCGCGGACGAGGATAAAAATCAAGAGCCGCAGAGGAACTTCGCGCTGTTCCTCTGCGGCTCTCTTTTCAACCTCTGCGGCTCTGCGTGAGATTGCAGCTCACTCGCCGCGGGTGAGGGCGTCGAGGAGGTCGGCGGCGCGCTCGAGGGTGGCCACGTCCGCATCGTCCAGCGTGCGCAGGCGGGCGGCCAGCGAGCGCACGCGGCGGCCGCGGCTCTCCTCCAGGATGCGGCGCGCGCGCTCCGTGGCCCGCAGGCGCACCACCCGCCGGTCGGCGGCGTCCGCCTCGCGCTCCACCAGCCCCTCGCGCTCCAGGTTCTGCACCACGCGCGTCATGGACGGCGGGCGCACCTGCTCCGCGGCGGCCAGCTCTCCCAGCGTGCGCGGCCCCGCGAACACCAGCACCGACAGCGCCGACAGGTGCGGCGCGCTGAGCCCCGCCGCGTCGTCCTGGCGGCGCACGCGGCGCAGCAGGTGGATGCTGGCGGAGTGCAGCCGGTCCGCCAGCCGCTCCGCGAGGTCTTCTTCCGTGGCCCTTGCGTCCGGCGTCGTCATGCCACTAATGTAATTAGGAAGGCTAACGAATCAAGTGCGGCGGTTCCCCTCTTCGTGGAGCGAGTGCCATGGGCGTTGCGGAGCGGATGATCGATGCGGTCCGGGCGGGCGGTGCGGATGCCCTGCGCGCGCTGCT
>DASTLD010000025.1:0-11678 GCA_035715345.1 Longimicrobium sp. | reverse complement strand
CTTGCGGCCCTCCGTGACCTCGGCGCGGAGCTGGCCGCAAGCAGCGGCGATGTCCTGGCCGCGCGACTCGCGCACGAAGGCGGAGATGCCCTGCCGCCCCAGCCGCTCCACGAACCAGTCCAGCCGCGCCCGCTTGGACGGCTTCCAGTCCGTCCCCGGGATGGGGTTGAACGGGATCAGGTTCACGAAGGCGTTGAACTCCGCGATCACCCGCCCCAGCTCGTCGGCCAGCTCCGGCGCGTCCGTCACGCCGTCGATCATCACGTACTCGAAGGTGATGCGCTTGCCGCCCGCCGCGTCGAACCTGCGCAGCGCCTCCAGCAGCTCCGGCAGCGGGTACTTCTTCTCCAGGGGGATCAGGCGCTGGCGCAGCTCGTGGTTGGGCGCGTGCAGCGACACCGCCAGCCGGTACTGCTCCGGCATCTCCGCCATCTGCAGGATGCCCGGCACCACGCCCACCGTGCTGATGGTGATGCGCCGTGCGCCGAACTTGTAGCCGCGGTTCAGGATGGCGAGGGTCGGGAAGACCGCCCTGGGGTTCATGAGCGGCTCGCCCATGCCCATGAACACGATGTTGGTGATCTCCTCGTAGCCGTTCTCGCGCGCCCAGCGGCGGGCCCCGCGGAACTGGGCCACGATCTCGCCCGCGCTGAGCTGGCGCCGGTACCCCGCCCAGCCCGTGGCGCAGAAGGTGCACGCCATGGCGCACCCCGCCTGACTGCTGATGCACAGCGTCAGCCGGGTGGAGGTGGGGATCAGCACGGACTCGATCAGCTCGCCGTCCGCCAGGCGCCACAGGTGCTTGGCGGTGCCGTCCACCGAGCGCGAGACCTTGGCCGGCTCCGGCGCGGTGAGCGCGAAGGCGTCCGCCAGCGCCGCCCGCTCCGCGTGCGACAGGTCCGTCATCTCGTCGAACGAGACGGCGCCGCGCTCGTAGATCCAGCGCGTGACCTGCCCGGCCCGGTACGCCGGCTGCCCGCGGCTGGCGAAGTGGCCCTTGAGCTCGGCCTCCAGGTCCTCGGGGAGCAGGCCGACCAGGTCGGGCCTGGGCTCGGTCTCCAGCGGTCGGGCGGTGGCGATCATGCGGTGCGTTCTTGCGGCGCGGGTGGACGGCGAACCGGCCTGATTCACCGCTCCCGCCGCCGGGTTCCCCGCGTGCTTGATGGCCCGTGGGGCGGGCGTTAGCTTTGCAAGGTCCGCACCCCCCGGCCACGCCCAGGCGTGGCCGCACCTTTTCACGGCGTGGGAGTTGTCCGACTTGCTGCTGAGCGAGCTGCTGGCCCCGGAGCGCGTGCGCGTGCCCCTGGAAGGCACCTCCAAGGACGCGCTGCTGGAGGAGCTGGTGGGCGCGCTGCACCAGGCGGGCGTGGTGGCCGACGCGCCCGGCGTGCTGGCCGCCGTGCGCGCCCGCGAGGAGGTGCTGAGCACGGGCGTGGGCAGCGGCGTGGCCATCCCGCACGCCAAGGCGCAGGGCATCAGCGGGCTGGTGCTGGCCGCCGGCGTCACCCGCGAGCCGGTGGACTTCGACGCGCTGGACGGCAAGCCCGTGCGCCTGCTCTTCCTGCTGGTGGGCCCGGAGGACGCGGCCAGCCAGCACGTCAAGGCGCTGGGCCGCATCTCGCGCCTGGTGCGCCGCGACGACTTCCGCGGCCGGCTGGCGGGGGCGCGCTCGGCGGAGGAGTTCGTGGGCCTGCTGGCGGAGGCGGAGCGGGAGTGAAGCCGCGGCTGGCCGCCTGGGCGGCGGTGGTGCTGTGGGCGGCGCTCATCTTCGTGCTCTCCGGCCGCCCGCGGGTGCCGGGCCCGGACATTCCCTACGCGGACAAGGTGCTGCACTTCTGCGGCTTTGCCGTGCTGGGGCTGCTGCTGGCGCGGGCCTGCGAGCGCTCCGCCCTGCCGCTGGTCGCCGCGGTGGCGCTGGGCCTGCTGTACGGCGCCTCCGACGAGGTGCACCAGATGTACGTCCCCGGCCGCTCGCCCGACGTGTGGGACTGGGCGGCGGACGCGGCCGGGGTCACGATCGCCGTCTACACGTACCGGAACCGGCGCGCGCGCCGCGGAGACCGTCCGCGCGCCGCGCCCCACCTTCGCGCATGACCAATCCCCTGAATCCCCTGGCCACCGCCTTCCGCACCACCGCCGCCGGCGCCCTGCGCGCCGGCCACGCCGGCGAGACCGTCACGCTGGCCGGGTGGGTGCACCGCAGCCGCGACCTGGGCGCCATCGTCTTCACCGACCTGCGCGACCGCGAGGGCGTGGTGCAGGTGTCGTTCGAGCCCGCCTGGACGCCGCCGGAGGTGCTGGCGGAGGCGCGCCGCCTGGGCCCCGAGGACGTGGTCCAGGTGGAGGGGGTGGTGTTCCCCCGCATCGCCGGGCAGCACAACGAGAACCTGGCCACCGGGGACGTGGAGGTGCGGGCCACCGCGCTGACCCTCCTGGCGCGCGCGGAGCCGCTGCCCATCCAGGTGGACTACGCGGCGGACGAGGAGCTGCCCGCGGAGGAGCTGCGGCTGCGCTACCGCTACCTGGACCTGCGCCGGAGCGACCTGCAGCGCAACTTCGTGATCCGCAACCGGGCGGCGCAGGCGGCGCGCGCGCACCTGGACGCGCAGGGGTTCCTGGAGATCGAGACGCCGCTGCTGACCAAGCCCACGCCGGAGGGCGCGCGCGACTACCTGGTGCCCAGCCGCGTGCACCCCGGCGAGTTCTACGCGCTCCCGCAGTCGCCGCAGATCTACAAGCAGCTCCTGATGGTCAGCGGCTTCGACCGCTACTACCAGATCGCCAAGTGCCTGCGCGACGAGGACCTGCGGGCGGACCGGCAGCCGGAGTTCACGCAGATCGACCTGGAGATGTCGTTCGTGGACGAGGAGGACGTCTTCCGGCTGGGCGAGGGGCTGATGGGCGCGGTGCTGCGCGAGGTGGCGGGCGTGGAGCTGGAGCAGCCCTGGCCGCGGCTGACCTACCAGCAGGCGATGGAGCGCTACGGCACGGACAAGCCGGACCTGCGCTTCGAGCTGCCCATCGTGGACGTGACGGACCTGCTGTCGCGCGCGGACTTCCGCATCTTCCAGGGGATCGCCGGCACGCCGCAGCGCATCCGCGGCATCCGCGTCCCCGGCGGGGCGGCGCTGTCGCGCAAGGAGCTGGACGAGCTGCAGGACGTCGCGAAGCGCGGCGGGGCGATGGGCGCGCTCTGGGTCAAGCGCGGCGACGACGGCCTCTCCGGCCAGTTCGCCAAGGCGCTGGACGAGGGGCTGGCGAACGCGTTCTACGCTGCGACGGGTCTCGCCGCGGGCGACCTGTTCGTCGCCGTGGTCGGGCACTTCCGCTCCGCCGGCGGGCAGGGCGGGGGCGATGAGGTCGCCGCGACCGTGGAGGGGGCGCTGGACGAGCTGCGGCGGCACCTGGCGCGGCGGATGGAGCTGGTGGACGCCTCCAAGCATGCCTGGTGCTGGGTGACGGAGTTCCCGCTCTTCGACTGGGACGCGGACCACGGCCGGCTGGTGTACGCGCACAACCCGTTCAGCATGCCGCGGGCGGACGCGGTGCAGGCGGTGCTGGACGCCACGCGCGAGGGTACGCCGTCCCCCGAGGCGGCGCGCGCGCTGTACGCGATGAACCTGCGCTCGCGCGCGTACGACGCCGTGTACAACGGCAACGAGCTGGCGAGCGGCTCCGTGCGCATCCACCTGCCGGAGGTGCAGCGCGCGGTCTTCACCGCGATCGGTCTCGGACAGGAGGAGGCGAAGGCCAAGTTCGGCTTCCTGCTGGAGGCGTACCGCTTCGGCGGGCCGCCGCACGCGGGGTGCGCGTTCGGCTTCGACCGCCTGGTGATGCTGCTGGCGGGCGCGGGCAGCCTGCGCGACGTGGTGGCCTTCCCCAAGACCACGTCCGCGCGGGCGCTGTTCGAGGAGGCGCCGGTGCGCATCCCCGACGAGGCCCTGCGCGAGGTGCACATCCAGGTGCGCGGCGGCGCCGGCTGACGGCGCACTCCGGCGCGCGACGGGTGTAGCAACCTTCCGCCGGGGCGGGGCGACAGGCCCGCCCCGCGCGTTTTCGGGCGATGAACCGCGGGATTCTCACGCAGAGACGCAGAGGACGCGGAGAAAAGTAAAAGCACTCCCCCTCTCCGGTGCCGCGGTCGGAGAGTTCCGCACCGCGGGAGAGCGTCGTGCGGCGCGGGGGAGGGGGCCGGGGGGAGGGGCCTCCCCGCGCAGACCCGTACTCCGTACTCCGTACTTCGTACCTCGTACTTCGTACTTTTCGTACTGGATCAATGACCGACACGACCATCGCGAGCGCCGTCCAGCACCGCATCCCCGCCGAGGGGGTGGACCCGCTGACCCTGAGCGGCGTGAACGACGCCAACCTGCTGGAGCTGGGCCGCCTGGCCAACCTGCGCGTGGTCCTGCGCGACGACCACCTGCTGCTCTCCGGCGACCTGGGCAGCGTGGAGCGCGCCGTCCCCGTCGCGCAGCAGATGGTGGAGATGGCCCGCAACCGCGTGCCCTTCGGCGTGGACGAGGTGGCGCGCTTCTTCGACGCCTCCGCCGTCACGGGCGGCGTGCAGCGCCTGGCGGACGCGGGGCGCGTGGCGGTGCCCGGGCCCAAGAAGACCGTCAGCCCCAAGAGCGAGGGCCAGGCGCGCTACCTGGCCGCCATCGAGGAGAACGACGTCGTGGTCGGCATCGGCCCGGCGGGCACGGGCAAGACCTACCTGGCCGTGGCCATGGCGGTGGACGCGCTGTTCAAGAAGCGCGTCAAGCGCATCATCCTCGCCCGTCCGGCCGTGGAGGCGGGCGAGAACCTGGGCTTCCTGCCCGGCGACCTGCAGGAGAAGATCGACCCCTACCTGCGCCCGCTGTACGACGCGCTGGAGGACATGATCCCCCCGGACCGCCTGCGCCGGGCGATGGAGAGCCGCGCCATCGAGATCGCCCCGCTGGCGTACATGCGCGGCCGCACGCTGAGCGACGCGTTCGTGATCCTGGACGAGGCGCAGAACGCCACGCGCTCGCAGATGAAGATGTTCCTGACCCGCCTGGGCCTGAACTCCAAGGCGGTCATCACCGGCGACCGCACGCAGATCGACCTGCCGCGGCGCGAGGACAGCGGCCTGCTGGAGGTGGAGCAGGTGCTCAAGGGCATCGAGGGCATCGCCTTCACCTACCTCACGGGCAGCGACGTGGTGCGCCACCGCCTGGTGAAGGACATCATCCGCGCCTACGACGCCGCGCGCGGCAGCGACCAGGGCGGCGAAGGGGACGGCGGGGCGGCATGAACACCCGCGGGGAGCGCCCCACGCCCGACCGCCGCGCCGCCCCGCGCGACCCGGCCCAGCCGCCCGCCGAGGGGGCCGGGTGGGCCTTCCACGGCCTCCGCGCGGCGGTGCTGCTGGGCGTCGCCGTGGGCGTGCACCTGCTCTTTCCCGTCGCGCAGACCGCGGACGTGCCGGTGCTGGAGCCGGGCGTGGTGGCGCGCGAGGACGTGGTGGCCGGGCTGGCCTTCAACGTCCGCAAGACGCCCGAGGAGCTGCGCCGCGCGCAGGAAGAGGCGGCGCGGGGCGTTCCCCCCTCCCTGCGCTACGACCCCGCCGCCGCGGACAGCGTGCTGGGGGGGCTGGCGCGCTTCTTTGCCACCGTGGACCAGCGCGTCGGCGCCGCGCCGCTGGGGCAGCAGCAGGAGGCCGTCCGCGCCGCGCTGGCCGGCGCGGGCGTGCCGTCGACCATCGGCTTCATCGAGGTGCTGGTGGACCCCGCGCGGCGCCAGCAGCTCCACGCGGCCACGGAGCGCGCGGTGCTGCGGCTGTTCCCGCGCGGCGTGGCGGCCTCCGCGCCGGAGCGCTCGGGGGTCTCCGCGCTGCGCGTGCGCGGCGTGGTGGGCGGCGAGCGGCTGCTGCCGGCGGACAGCCTGTTCACCGCGGACCGCTTCTACCGCGAGGCGCAGGCGGCGCTGCCCGCGGAGCTGGGCGTGGACGCGGCGGAGCTGCAGCGCCTGCTGCTGGTGCGCTGGTTCCGCCCCAGCCTGGTGGAGGACCAGCAGGAGACCGCCGCCGCCCGCGCCCGCGCCGCCGCCGCGGTGGACTCCGTGGCCGAGCGCGTGCTGGCGGGGCAGAAGATCGTGGGCGCGCGCGAGCAGGTGGGGCCGCGCGAGGTGGAGCGCCTGCGCGCCTACCAGGCCGCGCTCCAGGCGCAGGGCGGCGACGGCGACGGCGGACGCCGCGCCCTGCGCATCGCCGGCGCGGTGCTCTTCAACGTCCTGCTGCTGCTCATCATCGGCGCGCTGCTCCGGCTGGTGCGCCCCCGCATCTACCGCGACACCCGCGCGGTCCTGTTCCTGGCCGCGCTCATCCTGGGCGTGGCCGCGGTCGCCTCCCCCATCGCCCGCTTCGGGCTGCCGCCGGAGCTGATCCCCGTCCCCTTTGCCGCGCTGATGGCGGCGGTGCTGTGGGGCGGGCGGCTGGCGCTGGTGTTCGCGCTGGTGCTGGCGCTGCTGCTGGGCGGGCAGCAGCCGTTCGTGGGGCTGACCGTCCCCTTCGAGGCGGCGGTGGCGGGCGCGGCGGCGGCGTACGGGCTGCGGCTGGCGCAGCGGCGGCTGCAGGCGTGGGCGCTCATCGCCGTCGTCGCCGGGGCGTACGCGGCGGCGGCGCTCGCGATGGGGCTGCTGCTGGCGCGCGGCGCGGGCGAGATTGCCTGGGCCGCGCTGTGGGGCACGGCCAACGCCATCGCCAGCACGCTGCTGGCCATCGGCTTCCTGCCGCTGGCGGAGTGGTTCACCCGCGTCACCAGCAACCAGACGCTGATGGAGCTGGCGGACCCCAAGCACCCGCTGCTCAAGCGGCTGGCCATGGAGGCGCCGGGCACCTACGCGCACACCATCAGCGTCGCCAACCTGGCGGAGGCGGTGTGCAACGCCATCGGCGCCAACGCGCTGCTGGCGCGCGTGGGCGTGTACTACCACGACATCGGCAAGATCACCAAGCCGCAGTACTTCATCGAGAACCAGCCGCGCGGGCGCAACCCCCACGACCGGCTCAAGCCCGCCACCAGCGCCGCCGTGGTGCGCAGCCACGTGCAGGAGGGGCTGCGCCTGGCCGCGGAGCACCGCCTGCCGCAGTCGGTGCGCGACTTCATCACCCAGCACCACGGCACGCAGCCCATCTCCTTCTTCCTGGAGCTGGCGCGCAAGGCGGACCCGGACGGCAAGCTGAACCCCGCGGAGTTCGCCTACGCCGGCCCCAAGCCGCAGACCCGCGAGACGGCCGTCGTGATGATGTCCGACGCGGTGGAGAGCGCCGCGCGGGTGCTCAACGACCCCTCGCCGGAGCGCATCCGCGAGCTGGTGGACCGCATCGTGGGCTCCAAGGTGGCGTCCGGGCAGCTCGACGAGTGCCCGCTCACGCTGCGCGACATCCACGTGGCCCGCGAAGTGCTCGCCAGGGTGCTGAACGGCATGTATCATCAGCGCCTCGACTACCCCGTGCAGATGGCCGCCGCGGAGCCCGCGAACGGCGACGCCGGCGGGGCCCCGGCGGGCGCGGGGGCGGCGGCGGAGGGGGCGGGGAATGGATGAGCTGGAGGTGCAGGTCAGCGTGGCCGACGGCGTCTCCGCGCCGGTCGATCCGGAGCGCATCGCCGCGGCGGTGCGCCACGTGCTGCGCGCGGAGGGCGTGGCCGCGGCGGAGGTGTCCGTGGCGCTGCTGGACGACGCGGGCATCAGCGACCTGAACCGCCGGTACCTGCAGCAGGACCGCCCCACGGACGTGATCGCGTTCGCGCTCAACGGGCCCGGCGAGCCGCCCCTGGGCGACGTGTACCTGGGCGTGGACGAGGCGCTGCGCCAGGCCGGCGAGTACGGCGTGCAGCCCGCCGACGAGCTGCTGCGCCTGGCCGTGCACGGCACGCTGCACGTGCTGGGCTACGACCACCCGGAGGGCGAGGAGCGCACCGGGTCGGAGATGTTCCAGCGCCAGGAGGCGCTGCTCAGCCGGTTCCTGTCGTCCTGACCTTCCGCCCCACCACCGGGTCCCCTCCATGAGCGCCGTCGCCGCGGACCACGACGACGAGAGGCCTCTCGACCGCCTTCACCGCCTGCTGGAGGCCGGTGACGACGCCGAGCTGCGCGCGTTCCTGGACACGTTCGCGCACGGCTCCGACGTCGCGGACCTGCTGGAGGACCTGGACGAGGACGAGCGCATCCACCTCCTCGGCGTGCTGGCGGAGCTGGACCCGGCCATGGCCGCGGACGCGCTCTCCGAGATGGAGCCGGAGGAGCACCCGGAAGAGTCGCTGGCGGCGCTGGAGCCGGAGCAGATCGCCGCCGTGGTGGCCGAGCTCTCCGACGACGACGCGGCGGACGTCATCGGCGAGATGGAGCCGGAGGACCGCGACCGCGTGCTGGCCGCGCTGCCGCACGAGGACGCCGGCGACATCCGCGACCTGATGGCGTACCCGCCGGAGTCCGCCGGCGGCATCATGACCGCGGAGCTGGTCTCCATTCCCGCGGACTGCACCGCGGAGCAGGCCATCGACGAGGTGCGGCGGCAGGCGCAGTACATGGACGAGTTCTACGGCGTGGTCTTCGTCGTGGACGCGCACGAGGTCCTGCTGGGCACCGTCTCGCTGCAGGCGCTGGTGACGGCGTCGCCGGACGTGCCGGTCAGCGAGCTGTTCAACGAGCTGGTGGCCACCGTCCACCCGCAGACGGACCAGGAAGAGGTGGGGCGCGTGGTGTCGCGCTACAACCTGACCATCGTGCCCGTGGTGGACTCGCACGGGCGGCTGGTGGGGGGCGTGACCTTCGACGACGTCATCGACGTCATCGAGATGGAGAGCACGGAGGACATCCTGCGGCTGGGCGGCGTGTCCGCGGAGGAGGAGATCCGCGGCGGCTGGTGGGATGCCGTCCGCTCGCGCCTGCCCTGGCTGCTGCTCAACACGGTGACGGCGACGGCGGGGGCGATGGTGGTGTGGGCGTTCGAGGGCACCATCGGCCGGCTGACCTACCTGGCGGTGCTGATGCCGATGGTGGCGGGCATGGGGGGCAACAGCGGCACGCAGGCGCTGGCGGTCACCATCCGCCGCCTGGCCATCTCGCGCGAGACGGTGGGGCAGCGGTGGTCCATCGTGGGCAAGGAGTTCCTGGTGGGGCTGGGCAACGGCCTGGTGATCGGGCTGATCGTGGCCGTCCTGGCCGTGGCCATCGAGGGAGAGCCGATGGTGGGCCTGGTGGTGATGCTGGCGATGTGGCTGAACCTGACGGTCGGCAGCTTCGCGGGCGCCTTCGTGCCCATCGTGCTGGAGCGGCTCAAGGTGGACCCCGCCGTCGCCTCGTCCGTGTTCGTCACCGCGTTCACGGACATGTGCGGGTTCTTCCTGCTGCTCGGCCTCGCGACGCGGCTGCTGCTGTAGGGCGCCGAACCGCGAACTGCATTTCACGCAGAGGACGCAGAGGAGAACCGAGAGCCGCAGAGGGCTCGCGCGCACCGGAAAATTCCTCGCGGAGAAGCGGTGTCATCCTGAGGCCTCCCGCGCACCGGAAATCCCTCACGGAGAAGCGGTGTAATCCTGAAGGCTCACCGGAAAACTCCTCATGGAGCAACGGTGTCATCCTGAGGGAGCGCCGCGCCGGACTCTCTCCGTCGCCGCACTCCGGGCGCGACCGAAGGATCTTCTCTGCGTGATGCGGACTCGGGCGATGAGCACCGGTGCCCGCGTGCGTCCGCGCGATGAGCGTGCGCCGGCGTAAACGGGCAAGATCCTTCGGTCGGCGCGACGCATCGGCGGGCCGTGAAGGTCCGCGAGGCGCCTCCCTCAGGATGACAAAACGGTGATCGCCGGGCATCACCTTGTTCATCCGGTGGCGGGTCGGGTGTAGGCGTTCCGGCCGCTCTCCCGTTACGATTCTCCTCCGCGACGAGACCCTTGTACACTGTCCACCTTTCGGTGTATCTTCGCGCATGCTTTCCGAGCTGCGGATCCGCAACTTCGCGCTGATCGACAAGCTCTCCGTCCGCCTGGAGCCCGGCCTGAACGTGCTCACCGGCGAGACGGGCGCGGGCAAGTCCATCATCGTGGGCGCGCTGTCGCTGCTGCTGGGAGAGCGCGCCTCGTCGGACGTGGTGCGCGCGGGCGAGGAGCGGGCGTCGGTGGAGGGCGTGTTCGACGTGGCGGGCCGCGAGGACGTCGCCCGCATCCTGGACGAGCGCGGCATCGAGCCGGACGACGACGGCGTCCTGGTGCTCAAGCGCGAGGTGGTGGCGGAGGGGCGCAGCCGCGCCTGGGTCAACGGCTCGCCCACGACGGCGGCGGTGGTGGGGGAGCTGGGCCGCGCGCTGGTGGACCTGCACGGCCAGCACGAGCACCAGACGCTGCTGCGCCGCGACGAGCAGCGCGCCATCCTGGACGCCTACGCCGGCAACGCCCCGCGCCTGGCCGCCGTCCGCGACGCGCACCGCGCCGCCGTGGAGCTGCGCCGCGAGATCGCCGACCTGGAGGCGCGCCGCCGCGAGACCGCCCAGCGCGCCGACTTCCTGCGCTTCCAGGCGGAGGAGATCGAGGCCGCGTCGCTCGCCGCCGGCGAGGAGGAGCCGCTGGAGGACGAGGCGCGCCGCCTGTCGCACGCGGAGGAACTGCAGGCGCTCTCCGGCGGCATCGCGGAGGCGGTCACCGGCGGCTCCGGGCGGTCGCTGCTGGACGGGCTGGGCGCGCTGCGGCGGCAGGTGGACGGGCTGGTCCGCATCGACCCTGCCCAATCGGGCGTCAGCGAGCTGTACGACACCGCCTACTACTCGCTCAAGGAGCTGGGCGAGCAGATGGAGCGGTACGCCGCCACCATCGAGCACGACCCCCGCCGCCTGGACGAGATCCGCCGCCGCCAGGACCTGCTCTTCCGCCTGCGCTCCAAGTACGGGCAGACGCTGGAGGAGGTGATCGAGGTGGGGCGGAAGGCCCGCGCGGAGCTGGACCTGCTGGACAACGCGGAGTGGGAGATCGGCGCGCTGCGCAAGCGGCTGGACGGGGCGGAGGACGCCCTGCGCGCCGCCGCCGCCGAGCTGACCGCCGCCCGGGACGAGGCCATGGAGCGGCTGGGCGACGAGGTCAGCGCCGTGCTGCCGGAGCTGGGGATGGAGGGCGGCGTGTTCCGCGCCGAGCGCATCCCGCTGGCGGAGCCGGGGCCGCTGGGGGCGGAGGAGGTGGAGTTCCGCGTCAGCGTCAACCGCGGCTTCGAGCCCAGGCCGCTCTCGTTCGTGGCGTCCGGCGGCGAGATGTCGCGCATCATGCTGGCGCTCAAGACCATCCTGGCGCGCCTGGACTCCGTCTCCACGCTCGTGTTCGACGAGGTGGACGCGGGCATCGGCGGGCGGGTGGCGCTGCAGGTGGGCGACAAGATGCGGCAGGTGGCCGCGTCGCATCAGGTGTTCGCCATCACCCACCTGCCGCAGATCGCCTCGCGCGCGCACAGCCACCTGCTGGTGCGCAAGGGCGAGCGCGACGGCCGCACCACCACCGAGGTGCTGCCCCTGTCCGGCAAGGACCGCGTGCAGGAGGTGGCGCGCATGCTCGGCGGCGACCCGGAGAGCGCCGTCTCTCTCCAGCACGCCCGCGAGCTGCTGGGAAAGATGGCCCCCGCAGCGCGCAACGGCGGCCGCGGCGGCGCGGCTGCCTCCGGAGACGGTG
>DASTLD010000024.1:0-5349 GCA_035715345.1 Longimicrobium sp. | reverse complement strand
CTGGCGCGCCGCCGCCGCCGCGGCGCCCACGGCGGCCTCGGTCGCCGCGTACGGCGCGGCCAGCGAGGCGGGGGCGGAGCAGTGGCACTGGCTGCTGCGCAGCCCGAGCGGCACGGCCCCGGTGCGCGTGGTCCCCGCGCTGCGCACCCGCGAGGCGGCGGATGCGCTGGCGCAGGCGCTGGCGGCGCGCGCGGAGCGGGCGGCGGTGCGCGGCACGCTGCGGCTGCGCGGCGCCCCGGAGGTGCGGCCCGGCGCGCTGGTGGAGGTGGAGGACCTGCCCACGGGCGATCCCGGCACGCTGCGGGTGCTGGCGGTGGAGCACGTGCTGGACGGCCGCGCGGGGCTGGTGACCACGCTGTCGGTGGAGGGTGCCGGCGGCGGCGGCGGGCTGGGCGGGCTGCTGTGAGCGACCTGATCGCGACGCTGCGCGCCATCGTGCGCGACGAGCTGGCGCGGAGGTATGCGCCCGAGCTGGGCGTGGTCACGCAGGCGTTCGCCCGCGACGCGGACGGCAGCAAGAACAACCACCAGGTCAACCTCAAGCTGCGGGCGAGCGGGGTGGAGCTGCAGCGGGTGCCCGTGGCGGTGTCGCGGCTCGGCCTGAGCGCGCTGCCCAACGAGGGAGACCTGATGCTGGTGGCCTTCGTGGGCGGCGACCTGAACGCCCCCGTGGCGGTGGGGTGCCTGTACGACGACGAGGCGCATCCCCCGGTGGCGCAGCCGCACGAGGTGGTCTACATGCCGCCCGACGAGGAGGAGTCCGGCGTCCGCCGCTTTCACCTGGAGCTGGCCAACGGCGGCACGGTCACGCTGGAGGACGAGGCGCTCAAGATCACGCTGGGCGACACGGCGGTGGAGGTCATGAAGGACGGCGACGTGACCATCAAGGCCAAGGGCAAGCTGCGCCTGGAGTCGCAGGCGGACATCGAGCTGGAGGCGCAGGGCGCCATCAAGCTCACCGCCACGGGCGACCTGACCGCCAAGGGGATGTCGGCGACGGTGGAGGGGCAGAGCGCGGCCAAGCTCAAGGGGGCGCAGATCAGCCTGGCCGGCATGACCCAGTTCAGCGCCTCGTAACGGGAGATACGGACGATGCCGGGACCGCCGGTGAGCATGGGGTGCGCGGTGGTGCTGACGCCGGGGATGGCGGGCCCGCCGGATTCGGGGGTGATCACGGTGATCACGCAGACCATCGCGACGGCCAACGGGCAGCCGCTGGCCACCACGGGCAGCATGTGCCAGATGGTGAACTCGCTGAGCGGCGCGCCCTACATGCTCCCCATCGGCCAGGGAGGATCGAGCGGTGTGACGATCAATGGCCAGGCCCTCGTCCGCCTGGGCGACCAGATCCCCAGCGGTCCCGGCGTGATGATGATCCTGGGCCCCCCCGCGGCCCCCTTCGTCAGCGACACGAACCCGCCGTGAGTACGAAGTACGAAGTACGGGGGATGCGGAGGGGTAGCAGGTCGCGATGAGGCAGATCTCGAGAATTGTCATCCTGAGGCCCCGGCGCGCGGAGCCAGACGCAACACGGACCTTCGCGGGGCCGAAGGATCTTGCCGGTGCAGGAGAGGGGGCGGGGGACCGCGGGAGCGACCGCCTGCGCCCGCCGGGCGATTGAAATCGCGGCAACGAAAACGTGAAGTCGGCCTTCGCCGACTGAACGGGTGAGTACCGCGAGAAGAGCGCAGGACCCCGCATGTCCATGGTAGAGACGCCCCGGCGGGGCGTCTCTACGGGGGCGGCGGCGGCACGGCAGGCGGCACCGCGCGCAAGGCAGGCTCCCCTCTCCCGCTCCGCGGGGGAGGGGTGGGGGGGAGGGGGCACCCCGCGCCGAGCACCAGCACCGGATCACGTACTCCGTACTTCGTACTTCGTACTAACGCACTTTCGCACTCACGCACTTTCGCACTTCGATGAGGCGCTCCCGCTACGAGACCATCGCACCCCTGCTGGGGCGTGACCTGGCGCTGGACTACACGTTCGGCGGCGGCTTCTACGAGGATGCCGACCTGGGCACCGCGCGCATGGGCGAGCGGGGGCTGCGGCGCGACCTGAAGGTGGCGGACGGGGTGGACAACCTGGCCCAGGCCATCGCCAACCGCCTCAAGACCCGCCGCGGCGAGCTGGCCCCGCTGGGCCACCCCGACTACGGCTCGCGCCACCACGAGCTGCTGGGCGAGCCCAACGTCCAGCGCACCCGCAACCTCATCAAGCTCCACGTGCTGCAGGCCCTGCGCGACGAGCCGCGCATCGAGGAGGTGCTCAAGGCCGACGTCCGCGCCGAGCACCAGCCCCCGCGCGACACCGTGCGCATCGAGCTGACCGTGCGCCTGACCGGCGTGCCCACCCCGCTGAACCTGGTGGTTCCCTTTGCCCTGGAGGCCGCGCCGTGAGCTACGTGGCCGAGCCCTACGCCCAGTTCGTGGACGACCTGCTCCGCTCGATGACGGGCGGGGTCAGCCGCGAGCGCTTCGTCTTCGTGGCCGGCGAGGGCCCCTTCCGCCTCAACCCCCCCGGCCCGGTCCTGCCCTCCACCCTGTCCGTCTTCGGGCAGGCGGCCGGCGCCTTCGCCGTCTTCCGCCGCGACCGCGACTGGGCGCTGGGCCCGGAGAGCACCGTGCTCTGGCTGGCCCGCGCGGACGGCACCCCCGCCGCGGACGCGGTCTGGCCGGACGAGGGCACGCCCTTCTACGTCAACTACGACCCGGCCACGCACCCCGACAGCGCCGCGCCGCTGCTGACCGACCGCAACCCGGGCAGCGTGACCCGCGTGCTGGCGGAGAGCCTGGCGCGCGAGTACGCCGTGGTCTCGCGCCAGCTGGAGTCCGTCTACCGCGCCGGCTTCCTGGAGACCGCGGAGGGGCGCGACCTGGACGCGCTGGCCGCGCTGGTGGGCATCGAGCGCCGCAGCCGCACCTACGCGGTGGGCACCGTCGTCTTCTCGCGCGCCACGCCGGCGCCCGCGGACGTCTTCGTCCCCGCCGGCACGCGCCTCTCCACCGCGGAGCCGCCGGCGGTGGTCTTCGAGACCACCGAGGACCGCACCCTGCGCCGCGGCGAGCTGTCCGTGGAGGCGCCGGTGCAGGCCACCATCCGCGGGGGGACGGGCGTCGTCCCCGCGCGGGCCATCACCGTCATCCACCGGCCGGTGCTGGGCATCGAGGCGGTGCACAACCCGCAGTCCGCCGAGCTGCGCGGCGCCGACGAGAGCGACGAGGCCCTGCGCGCCCGCGTCCGCCGCGCCCTGGAGGGCTCCGGCCGCGCCACCCGCGGCGCGCTGCTGGCCGCGCTGACCACCCTGCCCGGCGTGCGCGAGAAGGACGTCCGCATCGCCGAGGAGCCGCTGGCCCGGCCGGGCGTCATCACCGTGAGCGTGGCTGCGGAGCTGGACGCGGACGACGCGGAGCGCGCCGTGGCCCTGATCGAGGAGGCGCGCCCGGTGGGCATCCGCGTGCTGCACGACCTGGACGCGCCCGCCACCGTGCTCAGCGCCTCGCTGCCGCCCAACGTGGTGGACGACGCCAGCGAGCCGGACGCGGGCGAGGGCGACCCGGAGGGGCTGTACCTTCCCGTGAAGGTCCGCGTCCTGGTCCTCCCCGCGTCGGCCTCGCTGACCCCGGCGGACCGCACGGCGCTGCAGGGGATGGCCCGCGACACGGCGCGCGCCTTCGTGGCGGAGGCGGGCATCGGCGAGACGCTGGTCTACAACCGACTGATCGCGGCGCTGATGGCCCTGGAGGGGGTGCTGGACGTGGCCGTGGAGCTGTACCCCCGCCCCGCCGCCGCGGGCGACCCCACCGGCCCGCGCCGACGCAACCTGGTGCCCGGCGCCGCCCTGCGCCCGCGCCTGGACGACGCGGACCTGTCCGTGGAGGTGGCCGGCGAGGTGGTGGCGTTCGACGTGGACGTCGCCGTGCAGCTCTCGCCGCTGGCCCTGGCCACCGGCGACGTGAGCGCCACGCTGGAGAGCGCGCGGCTGGAGATCGCGGGCCGGCTGCAGGACGGCATCTCCACGCTGTCCACCGTCAACGCCGCCGGGCTGATGGGGCGGGTGCCCGCCACGGAGAACTACAGCCTCATCACGCTCGTCTACACCGTGGAGTACCTGGAGGCCGGCCTGCGCGTGCTGGCCGCGAGCCCGCCGGTGCCGCTGACGGCCCTGGAGCGGCCCTGGGTGCGCACCGTCCGCATCTCGCTGCCGGTATGAGCGGGCGCGCGCAGGCGGTGCTGGGGCGGTTCCCCGCCCACCTGGACGCTCCCCGCGCGGGCAAGCAGCTCGAGCGGGTGGTCGAGGGGCTGGTGGCGCCGCTGGACCTGCTCTCCGCCGAGCTGGCCGCCGTCCGCCGCAGCCACCGCCTTCCGCACGCGGACACGCTGCGCGACGTGCTGCGCATCGGCGCGCTGCACGGCCTGTCCGCGGGCGAGCTGGCCCTGCTCTTCCGCCGCGCGGAGCGCACCCGCGAGCTGGCCGCGGCGCTGGAGGCGGCCGTGGGCGATGGCGACGCGGAGGCGCGCGACGCCGCCGCCGGCGCGCTGCGCGAGCTGTGGGGCATCCAGCCGGTGCCGGAGGGCGTGGCGCCGCTGGCCCCCTTCGCCAGCCCGGCCGCCACGCCGGACCTGGACGAGGCGGGCCGCCGCGCCGCCCGCGCCTTCCGCGCCGCCGCCGGCTTCCGCGCCACGGTGGAGGGCGCGCGCCGCCGCGTCGAGCGCGTCAGCCGGCTGCACGCCGCGGGCAACGGCACCGTGCGCGCGGTGCTGGAGGGCGCCGCCGCCGCGCTGGACCTGGAGCTGGACGTGGCCCGGAACGTCGCCGCCAAAGAGGACGCGCGGCCCGACGTCACCGTGAAGCCCGCCGGCGCGCCGGGGCAGACGTTGTGGGGATACGTGGTCATCGCCCGCTCCCTGACGCGCAGCGACCCCGCGGTCAGCCTGCCCGCCTTCACCGCGAAGGGGCCGGCGGAGCTGACGGCGGAGGAGCCCGTCCGCGTGTCGTGGGCGCCGGTGCCGGACGTGCTGGACTACCTGGTGTTCCGCGTCCACGCGGGCGGCGCCCCCGCGTCCACCGGCCTGCTGACGCCGGAGCCGCTGCCGGCGGACGCCACCTGGCTCGACGACACGGGCCGGGCCGCGGGCGTGCCGCTGCCGCCGCCGCAGAACGACGACGGCATCTTCCACAGCCGCGACCTGTTCTGGCACTCCACCTACGTCCACGACCGCGTGCGCCCCGTGCGCCGGCTGGACCCGGAGCCGCCGTCCCAGGCCGTCGCCATCGCCGTGGACGCGGGGCTGGACGAGCTGGCGGAGGGGATGGACGTGCCGTTCGCCACCCTGCTGGCGCGGCTCCCC
>DASTLD010000023.1:0-11142 GCA_035715345.1 Longimicrobium sp. | reverse complement strand
CGGAACTCGGGCGTGCCCATGTAGTCCGCGTAGGCGCGGAAGGCGGCGTGCCGCCAGGCGGTGTTGGGCGAGGGCGCCAGCGCGGGATCCGACGCGCGCCGCCCGCCCAGCGGCTCCGCGTGGCGGTAGGCGATGCCCGCCTCGTGGAGCGACGCGGCCAGCGCCTCGCGCCCGAAGTGGGGGTGGCGCTTGGACCCGGGAAAGCGGCGCACGTCCACCAGCAGCCGCACCCCGTGCGGGCGCAGCAGCGCGATGAACTCGTCGATGGAGCGGGTGGAGTGCCCGACGGTGTAGACGGGCGGGTGCGGCGCGGCGGCGTCCGTCAGCGGCGGAACCCGCGGCGCCGGGCCAGGCGGCGCAGGTCCGCCTCCGCGGCGATGTAGCCGAACGGGGCCCAGTTCTCCGCGGTGGTCACGCGCCAGAAGATCTCCTCGGCCTCGTCCACGCGCCCGTTGTACAGGTACCAGTTGCCCACGCCGTACCCCTGCGTGGCCAGCGTCACCGCGTCCTGCCCGCCCGGCGCCAGCAGCGAGTCCGGCGGCAGCAGGCCCTTGTACATCAGCAGGCGGCGGTGGTAGGCGATGTTCTCGATGATCTCCATGTCCGGGCGGATGGGCTCCAGCACGCGCGCCGCCTCCTCGTGCCGCCCCATGCGCCGCAGCGTCATGTAGATCCAGTCCGTGCTGGCCACGCGCGAGTCGTCGTTGCCCGCCGCCGCCAGGCTGTTGCGGAAGGCGTGCAGCGCGCGCGCCCACTCGCCGCGGAGGTAGTAGGCCAGCCCCAGGTGGTACCACACGTTGCCGTGCAGCGTGGTCAGGGGGATGTTGCGCGCGTTGGGCTGGCCGTCCGGCTCCACCTGGTCCGGCTTGCCGCGCATGAGCACCGCCGCGCGCTCCAGGTCGCGCGCCGCCTTGCCGAACTCGCGCAGGGTGATCCAGCGGTGGCCGCGGTGGCGGTACATCCGCGGGTCGCGCGGGTGCTTGTGGATGCCCTCCGTGAAGATGCCCACCGCGTCGCGGTAGCGGCCCAGGTACGCCGTGCGCCGCCCCAGCCAGATGATGGCGTCCGCGTCGTCCGTGTCGCGCGCGTAGGTCTCGTACGCCTGCCGCCACTCCCCCTCCAGCTGCTGGCGGCGCTCCAGCGGCAGCTCCGGCGCGTACAGCGGCTGCCCCAGCAGGCTGGTGGTCTCCGGGTAGCCGGCGGACGTGGGCGGCCCGCGGCGCACGACGCAGGCGCCGAGCGCAAGGGTGCAGAGCAGCGCGACCGCACGGGCGAGCCTCATCCGGGTCAAGGGCTCCGGGGTGGGGTGGGGCGGGCGCGCGGCGCCCCCCGCGGAGGGAGCGCGCGCACGCCGCCGCGGTGCCGCGGGGGATTGGAACCGGCGTGCAGGATAGGGCGCAAGCGCGCCCTTGCCAAGGGCCTAGCGCACCGTCCGCCGCGTGGGGATGGGGCGGAAGACGCGGATCACCGTCTCGCCCGCCACCGGGTGGCCGTCCTGCTCGGCGGGGAAGAAGAGCATGTTGCGGATGCCGTAGAGCAGCGACGCGTCCGCGCGCACCATCCCCCGCTCGATCTGCGCGTCCATCACCCGCCCGCGCGCGTCCACCACCACGCGCACGCGCACCATGTCGTCCACGTCGAACGGGTCGCGCGCCGCGGCGGACGAGAAGAACGGCATGTCGCGCGACGGCTGCGCGATCCAGCGGTCCTCCTCGCGGTAGGGCGGGCACAGCTCGCTGCGGCCCACGCGCAGGGTGGGCTGCGCCCCCAGGTCCACCCGCAGCCGCACGCCCCACTCGCGCTCCGCGGGCGCGGTCACGCGCCGGTGCGCGAAGACCAGCTCCTGCAGCGAGTCCGCCAGCGCGTCCGTGACGGTGTGCTCGATCACCTCGCGGCGCACGTTGACGCCGTCCGGGTCGTGGCGGATGGCAAAGAGCACGTATCCCGGGGGCTGCCCCCGCGCCGCCCACAGCGCCGCCGCGTCCGCGCGCAGCGCCGCCGCGTCCACCAGCGCGTCGGGGGCGGGCAGCGCCTCCGGCTCGCGCATGACGGTGCACTCGATGCGGCGGTCGGGCGGCACGGGCCGGTCCGTCAGCAGCTCCGCGCGCATGGGCCGCGGCCCGCCCCCCATCGCCGCCCCGCACCCCGCCGCGCCGGCCAGCAGCAGCAGCGCCGGCAGCCTCCGTGTCCGCAGCTTCCGTGTCATGGCTCGTCCGCTCCGCCGAAGGGTCTTCCCCCGACCGTTTCCCTACAATGCTTAATCACCCCGCACCCGCCGCGCCAGCGCCCCGGGCGGCCGGCGGCGCGGGACGGAACAATCGCGGGCGCGCGCGGTTCTTCTTGACGCGCCCGCCGCGGGCGTAGAATCTTGCGGCGTTCCGGCGCTCCGCCAGGCACTCTCCCGCTGACCTCCGCACCTCCCATGAACGACAGCCCCGCGCGCGCCCTGGTGGCCGAGGCCATCGGCACCTTTGCCCTGTGCTTCGTCGGCATCCTAGCCGCGTTCTCCAGCCGCGGCGACCTCACCGTCGTCGCGCTGGCGCACGGCCTGATCATCTTCGTCATGGTGGCCGCGCTCAGCGCGCACTCCGGCGGCCACTTCAACCCCGCCGTCACCCTGGGCTTCGTGGCCACGGGGCGGATGTCGCCGCTGCGGGGCGCGGGCTACGTCCTGGCGCAGATCGTGGGCGCGGTGCTCGGCTCCGCCGCCGTCTCCTGGCCCTTCCGGCTGGAGCTGGTGGAGCTGGGCTCGCCGGCGCTGGTCAAGGACGTGACCTTCGGCACCGGGCTGGTGATGGAGATCGTCGCCACCTTCTTCCTGGTGCTGGTCATCTTCGGCACGGCGGTGGACTCGCGCGCGCCCAAGGCGGTGTATCCCGCCGCCATCGGCCTGACCATCACCGCGTGCATCATGGCCATCGGCCCCATCACCGGCGCGGCGCTCAACCCGGCGCGGGCCTTCGGCCCCTCGGTGGTCACCTGGATCTGGGACGACCACGTGCTCTACTGGATCGGGCCCGTCCTGGGCGGCGTGCTGGCCGCGTGGCTGCAGCACGGCTTCCTGCTGCGCGGGGCGCCCAGCCCGGCGGTGGCCACGCGCGGCGGCCCGGCGCCCAGCGAGGAGCGCGGCAACCCGTGAGCACGGGGCGATTCGCCCTGCCCGCGGCGCTGGCCCTCGCCGCCTGCGGCCCCACCGTGGCGGAAGGGCCGCCGCCGCAGCCCGCCGCGCAGGTCATCGTCACCGGCGACGGGGCGCACGTCAGCATGCCGGCGCGGGTGACGGCCGTGGGCAGCGAGGTGCCCGCCGCGCCGGACCGGGTGTGGGCGGTGCTGGGCGACGTGTACCGCGAGCTGGGGATGGAGCCCTCCGCCGACGCCGCGGCCCGGGTGATGGCGGCGGAGCCCCGCGCATTTACCCGCCGCTTCGGCGGGCTCCCGGCGCCGCGGCTCTTCGACTGCGGGCGCGGCGCCGCGGGGGTGGACCTGGCGTCCACCTACCGCATCCGGATGAGCGTGCGCACCGCGCTGCACCCGTCGGGAGAGGGCGGCACGCGGCTGGAGACCACGGTGGAGGCGCACGGGCGCAACCCCGACGGCGTGGACGCGGTGCCGGCGCGCTGCCTATCGCGCGGCGTGCTGGAGCAGGCCATCGCCACCCGGGTGACGGCGAAGCTCTTCTGACAGGGAGGCTGCCGTGGGCCGGATGGTGGGCCTGCCGCTGTGGATGGCCGTGATCCTCTGGGCGCTGGCCGCGGGCTTCGTCCTGGACCGGCTGATGGTGCCGAGCGTCCGCTGGTTCCTGCGCCAGCGGACGCTTCGCGTTCTGGAGGAGGTCAACCGCCGCCTGCCGATCGAGATCCCACCCATCCGCCTGGCCCGCCGCGGCGTGCTGATCGACCGGCTGATGTCCGACCCCGCCGTGCTGGAGGCGGTGGGCGAGGACGCGCGCGGCCGCGGGGTGCCGCTGGCCGTCTCCACCGCCCGCGCGGAGCGCTACGCGCGCGAGATCGTCCCCGCCTTCAACGCCTACCTCTACTTCCGCTTCGGCTACGCGCTGGCCCGGCGCGTGGCCCGGCTGCTGTACCGCGTGCGCATGGGCTGGAGCGACGAGGAGGCGCTGGCGCGCATCGAGAAGGGCTCCACGGTGGTGTTCGTGATGAACCACCGCAGCAACATGGACTACGTGCTGGTGGGGTACCTGGCCGCGCGCCGGGCCGCGCTCAGCTACGCGGTGGGCGAGTGGGCCCGCGTCTGGCCGCTGCAGCAGCTCATCCGCAGCATGGGCGCCTACTTCATCCGCCGCCGCAGCAACGACGAGCTGTACCGGCGCGTGCTGGAGCGCTACGTGGCCATGGCGACGGCGGGCGGGGTCACGCAGGCCGTCTACCCGGAGGGCGGGCTGAGCCGCGACGGCGCGCTGCGGCCGCCCAAGCTGGGGCTGCTGGACTACATGCTGCGCGGCTTCGACCCCGCCGGCGAGCGGGACCTGGTGTTCATCCCCGTGGGCATCAACTACGACCGCACCCTGGAGGACCGCACGCTGCTGCTGGAGGCCGGCGGGGAGCGGCCCAGGCGGCGGCCGCTGGCGGCGGTGGGCAACACGCTGCGCTTCGTGGGCAGGAACCTGGTGCTGATGGCGCGCAGCAGGTGGCACCGCTTCGGCTACGCCTGCGTCAACTTCGGCCCGCCCATCTCCATGCGCGCCTGGTGCGCGGACCGCGGCGTGGACTTCCGCCGCCTCTCGAAGGAGGCGCGGCAGGAGGCGGTGGCGGAGCTGGGGGCGGAGCTGATGGGCGCGGTGGGGCAGGTCATCCCGGTGCTGCCGGTGGCGCTGGTGGCCACCGTCTTCCTGCGCGACCGGGCGCCGCTGAGCGAGCTGGAGCTCAAGGCGCGCGTGGCGGAGCTGATGGACGCGGCGGAGGCGGCCGGCGCGCACGTCTACGTCCCCCGGCGCGACATGGACTACGCCGTCACGGTGGGCCTGCGCATGCTGACCATGCGCCACCTGGTGCACGAGGACGACGGCCTGTTCACCGCCAACGCCGCGGAGGAGCAGGTGCTGCGCTACTACGCCAACTCCATCGCCCACCTGATGCCGGCGGAGCGCGAGGCGGCGGTGCTGGTGGGGTGAGGGCTGGGTGCCAGGCCGGCGGAGTGCGGCGGCGTTCTACAGCGGGAGGCCCCACCCCCCGACCCCCTCCCCCGCGCCCGCAAACTACCGCGCATCGGGACGAGCCCGAGCACGCGGCGCGGGAGAGGGGGAGACCTGAACTGCGCGGCGGCCGGCCTCCCGCGCCGATACAAACAACCCTCCCCCAGACTTGGGGGAGGGTGGACGAGTAATGCGAGTCCGGGTGGGGGCGCCCGCCTCCGCGCGGATACCCGCGGCCCACGCGAGCCAGGGTGTTAGGCCCACCCGGTCACGCCAGCCGCCCGAACCACACCTCCGTGTCGTACTCGAAGCGCACCACGCCGTCCTCCGCGTGCTCGCGGAAGATGCGGTCCAGCGTGCGCATCATCGCCGCGTGGCCGGGGTGCCCCTCGTCCGGCGTGTAGGACGACGACAGCACGCGCGCCCGCAGCCCCTCTAAGTCGAACACCTGCTCGTTCGGCACCTTCCGCAGCGCGTGCGGCCCGCCGTAGAACGCCGCGATCGCCTCCGGCGCGATGTTCTGGTGGTTGACGCGCATGTAGTCCGTGCCGTGCTCCACCAGCATCTCCTCGTACGCCCGCAGGAACGGCGTGGAATCCACCCGCCGCGAGTTCCACAGCAGCACCACCCATCCGCCCGGCCGCAGGATGCGCCGGAACTCCGCCCGCGCGCGGGGCACGTCGAACCAGTGGAACGCCTGCCCCGCCACCACGTAGTCCACGCCCGCGTCCGGCAGCGTCGTGTCCTCCGCCGTACCCGCCACGCTGCGGAAACGCGGATGCGCGGCCAGCGACTCCTCCGCCGCGCCGCGCATCTCGTCGTTGGGCTCCACCGCGAGCACCGCGTTCCCGTTCTCCAGGAACGGCAGCGTGGAGATGCCCGTCCCCGACCCCACGTCCGCCACCACGTGCTCAGGCGCCAGCCCCGTCTCCCGCCGCAGCACCTCCAGCACGCCGGGCGGGTACCCGGGCCGCGAGCGGACGTAGTGCCCCACGCGGCGGGCGAACCGCCGCGTGGGGTCGGGAACGGCGGGCTGCGTCAGTAGACCACCACCGTCCGCTGGAAGGCGATCTGCTCCTGCCCCGGCACGCGGATCCCCGAGACCCGCACCGTGGCCGTGCCCGCCTTGTCGAAGCGCAGCTCCGCCGTGTGCGCGTGCGTCCGCATGGCCTGGCCGCACCCCTTGCTCTGCAGGTTGCGGTTGATGTCGTACGGCGTGACCCACCCCGACAGGCCGGACTGGCTGGACTCCGTGTGGCTGCGCTCGATGCAGTCGCTGCTGTAGGTGGCCAGGTTCACGGAGAACGTCTCGCCCACGCGCACGCTGTCGGGCACGCTGATCAGCGCCGGCTCCGCGTAGTACTCCAGCGCGCCGGGGTAGCGCACGTACGCCTCCTCGTCCAGGAGGGAGCAGGCGCCGAGCAGCGCCGCGGTACCGGCCAGGAGGAGAGCACGCATGGGGGCCTTCGCTTGAAGAGGAGGAGACGGGTCCCGCGGGGGTGATGCATCGAACGCGCCGGGGGGCGCGTTCGTGACGCCGCTACTCGCGGATGGGCACCAGCACGAACGAGGCGACCAGCGTGGCCAGCCCCACCAGGTACGGCGTGGCGCTGCCCACCAGCAGGAAGTGCACGCCGCCGAACAGCGCCGTGGACTCCGCCACCGCCCAGGCCAGGATGTTGTACACACTGCGCGCCGCCGGGTCCTCCGCGCGCGCGTGCTTCGGCTGGATCACCAGGATCACCGCCGCGGCCACCACCAGGAAGGCGATGTTGACCCACTGCAGCGCGGGCGCCATCTCCGGCGTGCCGCGCGGCCCGTCCTGGCGCACCAGGAAGTGGGCGATGACGCCGAACACCACCACCCCCGTCAGCAGCGCGATGCGCACCAGGCGCAGCGCCGTGGGCGAGGCGTGCTGGCGCGGCTCGGGCGATGGGCTCATGCGCGGGACGGGCGGAGGAGGGGCGGCGCGGCGGACACCCGCAAGCTAAGGCGCCCCGCGCCGGGGGACAACGCGCGCGTTCGGCGCCTACTCCGCCGCCACCGGCGCGATGCGCTCGCGGTCCGTGTCGATGGCCCGCTCGACCCACAGCACCTGCACCGTCGTCCACACCAGCAGCACCAGGGGGATGGCCAGCAGGATGCCCAGGAAGCCGAACAGCCCGCCGAACAGCACCAGCGCGAACAGGGTGACGAAGGGGTGCACCTCCGCGTTGCGCCGCATGGCCCACGGGGTGATGACGTTCGCCTCGATCTGCTGGATGGCCAGCGCCGCCAGCGCCACCCACATCGCCTTGGAGGGGTCGTCCAGGAACGCCACCAGCGTGGCCGCCAGCCCGCCGATCCAGGGGCCGAACAGGGGGATGAACTCCACCAGGCCGTTCAGCAGGCCGAGGGCCAGCGCGTTGGGCACGCCGATGGCCCAGAACGCCGCGATGCTCAGCAGCGCCACCCCCGCCATGGCCGTGGCCGTCCCCTTGATCCACCCGATCAGCCGCTCCGCCAGGAGCTGGAAGATGCGGTACCACGCCGGGCGCACGTCGTCCGGCAGGGCGCGCATCACCGGGTTGAGCAGCTTGTCGTTGGGGCTGGCCAGCGCGAACAGCGCCCCGAAGAACACCACGATGGGGATGAACAGCACCTCCAGCAGCCCCACGGCGCGGCCCACCGTGTCCGCCGCGCCGCCGCTCTCCCTGGGGCTGCGCCGCATCAGCGACTCCGGGCTGGGGATGTCCACCTGCATCCCCGTCTGCTGCTGGATGGACTGCTCCCAGCGCGCGATCTGCTCGTTGAGCTGCGGCCCGGTGGAGGCGATGCTGCGGGCCTGCTTGAACACGGCGGGCAGGCCGATGCTCAGCAGCAGGACCAGGCCGCCGACCACCAGCACGCCCACGCCCGCGGCCAGCCAGGTGCGCCGCACCGGGATCCACGCGCGCAGGCCGTTCAGCACCACGGCCAGGATGGTTGCCGCGTAGGCCAGGAGGAACGTGCGCGAGAGCTGGTCGAAGAAGCGGTACGCCAGCGCCAGCATGAACGCCAGCGCCACCGCCCGGTAGATGTGCGACGGCCGCACCCGCTCGATGCCGGCCGCGGGCCGAACCGCCACCGCGTCCGCCGGCACCCGCGGCGCCGCCTGGGGACTCTTCTGCTCCGCCATGCGCCCCGCGCCGGGCAAGGAGCGCACCACGCGCGGTGAGCCGCCCTACCGGCGGATGTCGAAGCGCATGCTGACCGGCGGGTCTACACTTCCCCGCCGCGCCGCCGCCTCCACGCGCCGCTTCTGCATCACCTTGTTGATCCGGAACCCCTGCGCCTCGTACCACGCCACCAGGTCCGGCTGCGCGTCCAGGCTCACGAACCTGCACCCGACCGTGTCCGTAAAGCCCTGTGCCAGCCCGACCACGTCCTGAACGATGCCGCGGCCGAGCCCCCGCCCCTGGAACGAGCGGTCAACGCCGAGCTGCGCAAGCTTCAACGCGCCGACCCACGCGTAGCGGATCCGCGGGCTGCGCTCGCGCGTCCCCAGCTCCAGCGAATCCATCGACACCGTCGCGAAGCCCGCGATCCTGTCGCGGGACAGGTAGAGGTAGGTCACCGAGACGCGTTCCTCCTGGTCTTCCCAGGCACACTCCGCGAGGAAGCGGTTCTGCGCCGGCCGGCCGCAGTCGAAGCCCGGGTCCGGCGGACCGTCCAGCACCCGCACCTCGAGGTCGCCCGAGCTCATGCGAGCACCGGGAGCGAACGGTGCCCCACGTGGCGTAAAACGCGAACGGGCGAACCCGTGTGGGTCCGCCCGTTCCCGCTCTCGAGAAGCGCCGGCCGCCTACTGCCGGGCCGGTACACGCTCCGAGCGTTGTTCTGCGTCCAGCGCACGCTTCAGCACCGCCCGGCGCGCGGGCGAGCCCGGCGGCAGGCGGTTGAGCGCGTGCAGCGCGTGCAGCGCGGCGTCGCGGCTGAGGCCGGTCAGGTCGGAAAGCGCCTGCGCTTCCCGCCGCTCCTGCCACAGGCGGGCGCCCGCCAGGGTCGCACGGCGCTCCGGGGTGTCCGCCGGGGGACTCAGCATCTCCTCGAGGATTTCGCGCGTGCCCTCAGGGGAGAGGCGCGTGGCGCGCGGCAGGCGCTCGAACAGGCGCCGCTGCGCGGGCGTCAGCCGCGCGTCCGCGCGCTTGGCCCGGCGCGCGGGTGCCACACGGCCTGTACCCTCGCGGACGTCGTCCGGGAGCTTCGGAGAGACGGGGGATCTGCGGTTCTGGCCCATGGGCGGACGTCCTGGCACGAGACGCGGGGAGCCTCAACGATGCCGCCGGCGCGGGATTGCGTCAAGCCGGTAAATCGCGCCAGGTGAAGCGCTTGGGCGCTCCTTTGCGACACGTGGCTCCGCGTTCCTACTTCTTTGGCGGGCCGCGGCGGCGGGGCACGGGGTACTTGGCCTCCGCGTCGTACTCGGCGTTGACCTGCCTGCGCCAGTGGCGCTCCAGGGCATCCGTCTCGGCCGGCAGTTCGTCGGGGTGGCGGCGGGCCAGCTCGCAGAGGCGCTCGATCACCCCCAGCGCGGGCTCGCGCCCGGGCGGCAGCACCTGCTTGAGCGGCGGCAGCGGCGCCGCGCCCTCCACCTTGCGTTCCGCCGCCACGTAGCCGGCCGGGTGGTGCAGCAGGTACAGCTCCGCGTAGATCTTGCGCGTCGCGGGATGGGGCATGACGGTGATGCCCTCCACGAACTTGCGGATGGCCTCGTGGTTGATGTCCAGGGCCTCTTCCAGCGCGCGATACTTCACCGCGCGGGCGCGCTCCCCGATGAAGTCCCGCAGGACGTCGAGGGGGATGTCGCGCCAGTCGCGCGAGAACGGCTTGCCGCCGCCGGGTTGCCTGGGCTGACCACTATGCCCACTTCGCTCAGGGGGACACTGGGCACTCTAGGGGGGCTCTCCGGTACGCGCAAGAGTGGACAGCATGGATAAGAAGTGGACGTCTCCACGCAGGCCCAAAGGGTGCGCAACGCATCGTGCCGTGCGATGGGAACAATGGGTTGAAATCGTTGTACCGGAGCGCGTTACCGTTTACCGCGGCCGGGCGGCAGCCCGACCGCGGTTCGCGTGCCCGGAAAAGGTGCCGGATGATGCACAACGACTACATGGTCCGCGCGACCGCCCTGGACGGGCGGGTGCGCGCGTTTGCCCTCCACGCCACCGGCGTGATCTCCGAGCTGCAGCGCCGCCACGGCACCCACCCCGCCGTCACGGCCGCGCTGGGCCGCACCGCGATGGGGGCGCTGCTGCTGGCCGCCGCCTCGCTCAAGGAGCAGGACCAGGTGCTGACCGTGGAGGTGCGCGGCGGCGGCCCGGCCGGGCGCCTGCTGGCCACCGCCACCGCGAAGGGACAGGTGCGCGCGCTGGCGGGCAACCCGCACGTGCACGCGCCCAGCCGCGACGGCAAGCTCAACGTGGCCGGCGTGGTGGGCACGGACGGCTACCTGGCCGTCACGCGCGACCTGGGCATGCGCGAGACCTACCGCGGCATGGTGGAGATCCGCTCCGGCGAGATCGGCGAGGACCTGGCGTACTACCTGGCCAAGAGCGAGCAGACGCCGTCCGGCGTGGGCGTGGGCGTGTTCGTGCTGCCGGACCTGAGCGTGGAGGCGGCGGGTGGGTTCCTGTTCCAGGTCCTGCCCGGCATCCCGGAGGACGAGATCGCCGCCATCGAGGCGCGGGTGCAGGCGCTGCCGCATCCCACCGAGCTGGTGCGCCAGGGAGTTACGCCCGAGGAGCTGCTGCACCGCCTGTTCGCGGGCGAGGTGCAGATCACGGACAGCTATCCCGTCGCGTTCCACTGCCCCTGCACGCGCGAGCGCTTCGAGGCCGGCATCGTGAGCCTGGGGGCGGACGAGATCGAGCGCATCATCGAGGAGGAGCAGGCGCCGTATACGGAGGTGGTCTGCCACTTCTGCAACGAGGCCTACCAGTTCTCCCCCGACGAGATGCGCGGCATCCTGG
>DASTLD010000022.1:0-2646 GCA_035715345.1 Longimicrobium sp. | reverse complement strand
TGGTCCATCAGCACCATCCCGTCCTTCTTCCCGGTCTGGATGATGGAGGGGATCTGGAAGGTCTTGCCCTCGCGGATCAGGTTGGCCACCGCCGGCGTGCCCACCAGGATCTCGTGCGCCGCCACGCGCCCCTGCCCGCCCTTGCGCCGCAGGAGCTGCTGGGCCACCACGCCGCGCAGCGACTCGCTGAGCATGGCGCGCACCTGCGCCTGCAGCTCGCCGGGAAAGCTGTCGATGATGCGGTCCACCGTCTTGGCCGCGCTGTTGGTGTGCAGCGTCCCGAACACCAGGTGCCCCGTCTCCGCCGCGGTCAGGGCCAGGGAGATGGTCTCCGGGTCGCGCAGCTCGCCCACCAGGATCACGTCCGGGTCCTCGCGCAGCGCCGCCCGCAGCGCGCTGGCGAAGCTGGCCGTGTGCGGCCCCACCTCGCGCTGGTTGACCAGCCCCTTCTTGTTCTGGTGCACGAACTCGATGGGGTCCTCGATGCTGAGGATGTGGTCCGGCCGCGTCTCGTTGATGAAGTCGATGAGCGCCGCCAGCGTGGTGCTCTTGCCCGACCCGGTGGGCCCCGTCACCAGCACCAGCCCGCGGTTGAGCCGCGCGAAGCCGCGGATGGCCTCCGGCAGCTTGAGCTCGTCCGCGGAGAGCACCTTCGACGGGATGACGCGGAAGACGGCGCCGGGCCCGCGGTGCTGGCGGAACAGGTTGCCGCGGAAGCGGGCCAGGCCGGGGATCTCGTAGGCGAAGTCCAGGTCGCTGGTGGCCGTGTAGCGCTCCTTCTGCTCCGGCCGCAGCATCTCGAAGAGCAGGGCCTGCATGTCCTGCTCGGTCAGGTCGCGGAACTTGATGCGCTGCAGGTGGCCGTGCAGGCGCATCACCGGCGGGCTGCCGCAGCTCAGGTGCAGGTCGCTGCCGCCCTGCTGCACCAGCACGCGCAGGAACTGGTCGATCTGCCGCGGCTTGCGGGCGGCCGGCTGCTCGGCGGGCGGGGCGTCGGTCTGGGACATCTGCGGGGTGATGCGGTTCAGCGGGTCCAGGCCAGCCCGTCGCCCGACGCCGTCAGGCGCAGGGCGATGCCGTCCGGTGCGAGCGACTGGCCGGCGCGGGCGCGGAAGGCAACCAGCGGCGCGGCCCGGCGCGCGGCCTCCAGCTCCGCGGCGCCCAGCCGGTCCACATCAAGCGTCAGCGCCTCGAAGCCGAAGGCGGCGATGCGCTCCAGCGTCTCCGCCAGCTCGCCGCGCACCAGGACGTACAGCAGGCCGCCGGTGATGGCCACGGGGCGGTCCGACAGGTGGATGGCGCGGCAGCCGGCACCCAGCACCGCCGCGGGCAGGCCGGGCAGCGCCGCCTCCAGCAGCTCGTCGCCGGCGCCGTCCGCGCGCGCGTGCACCACCGCCCCGCCCGCGGCCGCCGCGGCGCGCAGCTCGTCGCGCAGGGCCGCGTCCAGCGCGGTGTGGGCGACGGCGGTGGGGACGGGGTGGTCGAGGGTGGCCGTCCACTCCACGGAGTCGCCGCGGCCCAGGGCGTGGCACTCGATGCGCCAGGCGCCGCGCGGCAGGGTCAGGATGGCGGGCCAGCTCCGCACCGCGTGCACCGGCGAGGTGGCCAGCGGCGACAGCGGCGACACCAGCGCCTCCATCTCCTCCGCCCACCCGGTCCCCAGCGGGCGCGACGACACGCCCTCCGCGCGGCGGTACCACCCCGTCACGCGGCCCGGCCGCACGGAGACGCCGAGCAGGGTGGCGCGCAGCTCCACCGCCTCCGCCCACAGCCGCTCCAGCGGCACGGGCTGGCCGTCGTCGTCGCCATGCACCGCCTCGATCAGCACGCGAATGGTCTGCGGGGACGCGAGGGCCGCCTCCACCGAGGCGGCGCCGGTGAAGCGGCGCACCTCGTCCAGCTTCTCCAGGTCGCCCACGTCGCCGAGGACGGCGGTCACGGCGTCGCCGGCGCGCAGCACGGGCAGCACCAGGTGCTCGCGCGCCCACGCCGCGGGGACGAGCGCCGCGACGGAGCGGTCGATGCTGTCGGGCTTGAGCTGGACGTAGGGGATCTCGAACTGGCCGGCCAGGGCCCAGTGCAGCTCGTCGCGGGTCAGCAGGCCCAGGCGGACGAGCGCGTCGCCGAAGTAGCCGCCGCGGGCGCGCTGCTCCTCCAGGGTGCGCTCCACGTCGTCCGGCGTGATGCGCCCCAGCTCCACCAGGATCTGCCCGATCGCCTTGCGCTGCTTCTGCATGGGGAGATGACGATGTCCGCGCGCGGCCCGTCCGCCGCGTGCCACCGAACCTGCCGCGCCACCACGTGCGCGCGCAAGGAGCGCGCCCCACAGGCCCTCACATTCGGACTAAAATCGGGCTCACGCGGAGCCGCGGAGCCGCGGAGAACGCAGAGAACTGCTGGAGGGGGGGAGGAGATCTATAAAGTTAGCAGGCGTCGCGCGCGGGCGCCCGGCGAATGAATTCGCGGCAACGAAAACGTGAAGTCGGCCTGCGCCGACTGAACGGGTGCCATCCCCGTGTCGAGCAGAGAGCGACGCATTCCCATGGTAGAGACGCCCCGACGGGGCGTCTCTACGGTGGCGGCCGCACAAACACCCGTCCGTAGCGAGAGAAGCCCCTCCCCCGAAGTTGGGGGAGGGGCAGCGAG
>DASTLD010000021.1:0-6567 GCA_035715345.1 Longimicrobium sp. | reverse complement strand
ACGACGGTGTCGGAGCCGGTGGAGGTGCCCGCGGGCGCGACGGTGGAGCACCGGCTGCGCACGCGGACGGAGCGCGTGGTGCTGCCGCCGGTCACCACCACGGGGCGCCCGCGGCGGTGCGCGGCGCGGCCGGAGAACGCGCTGGAGGCCATGCGCGTGTGGGAGGAGGCGCGCAAGGCGCTCTCCATCCACGTGCTGACGGAGGAGGCGGGGCGCTACCGCTTCCGCTCGCGTCTGTCGGTGCGCCATCTTTCGCTGAACGCGCGGGCGGAGCTGTCGCGCGTGGACACCACGGTGGAGACGGTGGGGCGGCCGTTCGCCTCGCTGAGCGCGGGCAAGCTGCAGCGCGCGGGCTACGTGGAGGAACGGGGGCGCAGGGCGGTGTTCCACGCGGTGGACGCGGCGGCCATCCTGTCCGACGAGTTCGTGGACCACCACTGCTTCGGCCTGCGCGACGGCGGCGCGGAGCGGCCGGGGATGGTGGGGCTGACCTTCGTGCCGCTGGCGGACCGGGTCGCCCCGGACGTGCAGGGCGTGCTGTGGCTGGACCGCGCCACCGCCGAGCTGCGCCTGGTGGAGTACGGCTACACCGGCCTGCGCTACCGCGGCCACGTGGACCGCATCGGCGGGCGCATGGAGTTCCACCGCCTGCCCGCGGGCGAGTTCATCCTGCGCCGCTGGTGGGTGCGCGCGCCGCTGCTGCGCCAGGACGAGAGCGCCAGCTGGTCCCCGCTCTCGGAGCGGGCGCGCGTGAGCGGCCTGGTGCAGCGCGGCGGCGACGTCCTGCAGGTCAGCACCCTGGCCGGCCTCCCCGTCCCCCTGGACCGCGAGCCCCCACCCGAGCGCGGACGCTGACCATCGCCCCAGATCGCGCAGGCTGTCCCCTGTAACCTGTCCCCTGTCCCCTATGCTGTCATGCGAATCGCAAAGCTCGCCGCGCTGACATTCGCGCTCGGAATGGCCGCCCCCGCCGCCGCGCAGGCGGTGCGCGGCACGGTGGTGGGCACGGACGGCGTCCCGGTGCCGGGGATGATGGTGCTGCTGCTGGACGACCGCGGCGTGCGGCACGACGCGTCGCTCAGCGACCGCGCGGGGCGGTTCAGCGTGTCCGCGCACCACGCCGGGGCGTTCGTGCTGCGCGCGGAGCGGGTGGGGTACGCGGCCACCACCTCGCCCCTGCTGCACCTGGCGGAGGGGCAGACGGTGGAGCACCGGCTGACGGTCAACAGCAGCCGCATCGCCCTGCCGCCCATCACGGCGACCGGGCGGCAGCGCGACTGCACCATCCGCCCGCGCAACGGCGAGCTGACCGGGCTGCTGTGGGAGGAGGCGCGCAAGGCGCTGGCATCCGCCGCCCTCGCCAGCCAGCAGGCGCGCTTCCAGTACGTCGCCCGCCTGCACCGCCGCCGGCTGCGCATGTCGGACATGACCGCGATGTACGAGGACGCGGAGACGGTCGTCTCCGAGGGCAAGCACCCGTTCCTCTCCGCGCCCATCGCCCGCCTGGCGGCCAACGGCTGGGTGGAGCCGGACGGCGACTCGCTCCTGTTCCACGCGCCGGACGCCATCACCCTGCTCTCCGACGGCTTCCTGGACCACCACTGCTTCCGCGCCATCGAGGGGAGCGGCGAGACGGAGGGGCTGGTGGGGCTGGAGTTCGCGCCGGTGCGCAGCCGCGTGCTGCCGGACGTGCGCGGCGTGCTGTGGCTGGAGCGCGCGACGGCGCACCTGCGCTACCTCGAGTACCGCTACACCGGCCTGGACTACCAGGGGCGCATGGACCGGCTGGGCGGCCGCGTGACCTTCCACGCGCTGGAAGGCGGGCCGTGGATCGTGAGCGAGTGGTACATCCGCATGCCCGCGCTGGCGCTGGACGGCGAGGTCCTGGACACCCGCCAGGTGCCGCGCATCGTGGCGCTGATCGAGCGCGGCGGCACGCTGCTGGGCGTGCGCCCGGACGTGGGCGGCCCGGACGCGCCCGGGGAGATCATCCCCGTGCCGCGGACGCCCTCGCCGTGGACCACCGTCCGCACCCTTTCCATGATCCCGCGGGACCGATGAGCCGCATCGCCCCGACCGCTGTTCCCTTCCCCGCCCGGCTGCTGGCGCTGGCCGCCGCGCTGCTGCTCGCGTCCCCCGCCGCCGCGCAGACGGTGCGCGGCGTGGTGGTGGAGGCGGACGGCGACCCCGTGCCCGGCATGCTGGTGCGGCTGGAGGACGCGCAGGGCGCCCGCCACGACGCGGCGCTCAGCGACTCCGCGGGCGGGTTCACGCTGCGGGCGCGCGGCGCCGGCACCTACCGCCTGCGCGCGGAGCGGGTGGGCTTCCGCGCGACGCTTTCCGACGCCATCGCCCTGGCGGCGGGAGAGACGGTGGAGCGGCGGCTGACGGCGGCGGTGGAGCGCATCACCCTGCCGGTGGTGACGGCGGAGGTGCGGCGCCGCCCGTGCAGCGTGCGCCCGCGCAACGGCGAGGCGGCCGCGACGGTGTGGGAGGAGGCGCGCAAGGCGCTGGAGTCCGCGGACGTGGGCAGCCGGCGCCGGGCCTTCGCGTACCGCCTGCGCATGCACACGCGCGAGCTGACCGTGCCGGACCTCGTCGCCAGCAACGAGCGGGTGCAGGAGAGCGGCGGCTTCAGCAGCACGCCGTTCGTCGCCACGCCGGTGGAGCGGCTGGTGGAGCACGGCTACGTGGAGGACGAGGGCGATTCCATCCTCTACCACGCGCCGGACGCGGGCACGCTGCTCTCCGACGCGTTCCTGGACCACCACTGCTTCAGCCTGACGGAGGGCGGCGGCGCGAACGCGGGGCTGGTGGGGCTGGAGTTCGCGCCGCTGCGCGGGCGGCGGATGGCGGACGTGCAGGGCACGCTGTGGCTGGACCGCGCCAGCGGCCGGCTGAGCCACATCGAGTACCGCTACACGGGCCTGAACTACCGCGGCGGCGAGCACGCGCTGGGCGGGCGAATCGTCTACGAGCAGCTTCCCGGCGGCGCGTGGATCGTGCGGCGCTGGTACATCCGCATGCCGCTGCTGGTGCAGGAGCCGCCCGGCGCCCTGGGCGACCGCCCGGACCCCCGCATCATCTCCATCCTGGAGCGCGGCGGCGAGGTGGTCGCCGTACGGCCGGGGGGATGAAGTACGGAAGTACGAAGTACGGGGTACGAAGTACGAAGTTGGGGTGATGCGGCTCGGAGGGCCTCGCCACGCGGCGGGGCCCTTGTCGTTCGTACTCCGTACTCCGTACTCCGTACTTCGTACTTCTGTTACTGTAGTTCGCGATGCTTGCCATCCCGGGCGCGGGAGATAAACATTCGTAAGCCTCCCCTCGTCCGCCGATATCCCCCCCGCTCCGCCCATGCTCCCACGCGTACGACTTTCCCGGTTGGTGATGGCCGCCGCGCTGGTGATGGCGGCCGCGCCGCTGGCCGCGCAGACGGTGGAGGGGCGCGTGGTGGACGCCACGGGCGAGCCGGTGGCCGGCGCGGTGGTGGTGCTGGTGGGCGCGGACGGCGTGCGGCGCGACGCGGCCGTCACCGGCGGCGACGGGGCCTACGCGGTGCGCGCCAAGGCCGCGGGCACCTACACGCTGCGGGTGGAGCGGGTGGGATACCAGTCCGCGCAGAGCGCGCCGGTCACGCTGGCCGCGGGCCAGACGGCGCGGCGCAACCTGGCCGCCGGCGCCCGCCGCGTGACGCTGCCGCAGGTGACGGTGGTCAGCTCCGAGCGCGACTGCGTGGAGCGGCCGCGCCAGGACGCGGACGTGGCGGTGGTGTGGGAGGAGGCGCGCAAGGCGCTGTCGTCCGCGGCGCTGGCGAGCGAGCAGCGGCTGTTCGCGTACGGCATGCGCCTGTACCGGCGCGCCTTCCGCATGCCCTTCCGCGAGCCCATCGGCCCGCAGCATACGGAGGAGCCGGCGCTCAGCCGCGAGCCGTTCCTGGCCACGCCGCAGGAGCAGCTCATCGCCCGCGGCTACGTGCACATGGCCGGCGACTCCATCGTCTACCACGCCCCCGACGCCGCCACGCTGCTCTCCGACGAGTTCCTGGCGCAGCACTGCTTTGGCCTGGTGGAGGGACAGGGCCCGCGCGCGGGGCTGGTGGGGCTGGAGTTCTCGCCCATCCGCGCGCGCCGGCAGCCGGACGTGCGCGGCGTGCTGTGGCTGGAGCGCGCGAGCGGCGCGCTGCGGCACCTGGAGTACCAGTACACGGGGCTGGACTACCACGGCCCCATGCACGAGCTGGGCGGGCGGGTGGACTTCGAGCAGATCCCCGGCGGGCCCTGGATCGCGCGGCGCTGGCAGATCCGCATGCCCGGGCTGGCGCGCAGCCGCGGCGGCCCGCCGGTGGTGCACTCGCTGATCGAGCGCGGCGGCGAGATCATCGCCGTGCAGGCGGACGGGCAGGACTGGAGCGTGGCCGGCGCGGGCGCGCTGACCGGCACCCTGACGGACCGGGTGACCGGCGCGCCGCTGGGCGGCGTGCGCGTGACGCTGGAGGGCACGCCCTACGCCACCGTCAGCGACGCGGGCGGGAGCTTCGGCCTGCCGGGCGTGCCGGCGGGACGCTACGACCTGGTACTGCGGCCGCCGTCGCTGGACTCGGTGCTGGTGCGGATGGACCCGGTGCCGGTGGAGATCGAGGCGGGCAGGGTGGCCACGCGCGCGCTGGCGCTGCCGCGCGCGGAGCACGTGGTGGCGCGCGCCTGCCGCGGGGCGGAGGGGGTGGCGCTGGCGGGGTGGCTGCAGACGCTCACCGGCCCCATCACCGCGTCGGGGGCCACGGTGCGCGCGCGCTGGACCACGGCGGACTCCGTGCGGTTCGACCGGCGGCTCAACACGCCCACCGGCGGCACGGCCTACCTGGTGTGCGGCCTGCCGCCGTCCGCGCAGGTGGAGGTGCGCATCGACGTGGCGGGCAACGCGGCGCGGACCCTGGTGCAGCTCCCGGACGCCGGCGCGGCGCGCCAGGACCTGGACGTGGGCATCCACCGCTGGACGCCGCCGCGCGAGCGGCCCACCGAGCGCTTCGAGAGCGCGCCCATCCGCGTCTACGGCCGCGTGCGCGACGCCCGCACCCGCCGCCCGCTGGCCGGCGCGCGCGTCACGCTGGGCGAGGGCCTGCCGGCGGTCACCACCGCCCGCGACGGCACCTTCGCGTGGCAGGCGGTGCCACCCGGCACCTACCTGCTGCGCGCCGCCAGCGGCGACGGCCGCGAGCGCGTGGTGGCGGTCGCGGCCGCGGGCGGCGGCACGCTGGAGATCGAGCTGGGCGTGCCCTAGCGACCCGGCGCCTCGCGGGACGGCGCGGGGCACCAGGGCCAGCCGCGGGCGCGGCCCGTCATGGTGCTGTCCGCCATCATCCCGCCGCGGCCGCCCATGCGCGCGCCGCCCCGTCCGCTCATCCGGCCGCGGCCCTCGTCGCGGCGGCCGGCGCGCGACTCGCGGGCCTCCTGCTGCACGGCGCAGGCGCCCTGGCGCTGCTCCTGGCTCAGCAGCTCGCCCACGGCTTCCATGGCGCGCCGGTTGTTCTCCTGCATGCGCTCCAGGACGGGGCGCGCGGCCTCCATCTGCGCCTGCGTGGGCCGCGAGCCGGGGCGGAAGCCGCGGTCCTCGAGCTGGCGGCGCAGCTCGCGGTTCTCGCGCTCCACCGCGGCGCCGATGGAGTCGAGCGCCGTGACCTGCGCGGAGGTCAGCGCCAGCCGCTCGCGCGCGCCGATCAGCCCGTAGACGGGCGGCGCCCCGGGGCCTCCGCCCATCATCCCCATCCCCATCATGGGCCCGGTGCCCTCCTGCGGCGCGGGCCCCTCGGCCGGCTCCTGCGCGCCTCCGCACGCGGCGGCGAGCAGGCAGGCCATCACGGCATATCGCTTCATCGTTCCCTCTCTCTCGGCTGGCTGTGCGTGCATCCCGTTGCGTAGACACGCCATCGCGCGCCGCACCCTAACCGCAACTGCAAGAAATCACGCAGAGGGAAAACAGAGGTTCAGAAGAGAGGACGCGGAGGAGCTGCGTGAGCTCCTCTGCGTCCTCTCTTTTCAACCTCTCGGTTCCCTCTGCGTGAATTGCAGTTCCTCAGAGCGTGCTCCTCGCCGGGGCCGGCTCCGCGCACCACGGCCAGGGGCTGCGCGCCCGCTGCCGCCCGCCCGCGAAGGCGCGCGCGATGGCCGGCGCGCGCGACGCGCCCAGGCCGCAGACCCGCGCGTGCTGCTCCGGCGTCAGGACGGCCCGCACCTCGTCGTAGGCGCGGCGGTTGTTCTGCGCGAGCTGCCGGCGCACCCTGGCCGCGCGGACGGGCTTGGCCAGCGCCGTAGTCAGCTCCGCCACCACCGGCGCGGGCACCGGCGGCTGGCTCAGCTTGCGGTACAGGGGCTCGTTGTCGCGCTCCAGGCGCTCGGCGATGGCGTCCAGCGCCAGCACCTGCCTGGAGGTCAGGCCCAGCTCGTCGCGCGCGCCCAGCAGGGCGTACACCGGCGGCGGCTCGGCCGGCGACACGGCGGTGCGGTTGGATGCGGCGGGGCTGCTCTGCGGCGCGGGGTGCACGCAGGCGGCCAGCAGCAGGGGCAGCCC
>DASTLD010000020.1:0-2264 GCA_035715345.1 Longimicrobium sp. | reverse complement strand
CAGCGAGGAACGAGCGGGGAGGGGGCCTCCGCCCTCTGGAGGCACCCGGCGATTCTGTAAGATCCAGGCTCTCTCCGTGCCGGCGCTCGCGGGCGGTCCCCGCCCTACACCGGCCGGTACACGCCCCACTCGGCGCGCAGGGCGTCGCTGATCTCGCCGAGGGAGACCATCGCCTTGACGGCGTCGATGATGCGCGGCATCAGGTTGTCCGTGCCGCGGGCGGCGGCGCGGACGGCCTCCAGCCGCGCCCGCACCTCCGCGTCATCCCGCTCCGCCTTGGCGCGCCCCAGCTTCTCGCGCTGCCCCCGCTCCAGCGCGGTGAAGTCCGGCTGGCCCAGGTCGATGGCCTCTTCCTGCGCGCCCTGAAAGCGGTTCACCCCCACGATCACCTTCTCCCCCGCCTCCACCGCGAGCTGGTGCTCGTACGCGGCGCGGTGGATCTCCTCCTGCATGAACGCGATGGCCTCCGACGCGCCGCCCATCTCCTCGATGCGGTCCAGGTACGCGCGCGCCCGCTCCTCCAGCGCGGTGGTCAGCGCCTCCACGTAGTAGGACCCCGCCAGCGGATCGACGGTGTCCCCCACCCCGCTCTCGTGCGCCAGCACCTGCTGCGTGCGCAGCGCCAGCGTGGCCGCCTGCGCGGTGGGCAGGCTGAGCGCCTCGTCGTAGCCGTTGGTGTGCAGCGACTGCGTGCCCCCCAGCGCCGCCGCCAGCGCCTGCACCGTCACGCGCACCACGTTGTTCAGCGGCTGCTGCGCCTGCAGCGTGACCCCGCCCGTCTGCGTGTGGAAGCGCAGCTTGCACCCCTCGTCCGGCGCATCGAACCGCTCGCGCATCAGGCGCGCGTACAGGCGGCGGGCGGCGCGGAACTTGGCCGCCTCCTCGAACAGGTCGTTGTGGCTGGCAAAGAAGAAGGAGAGCCGCTGCGCGAACTTCTCGATGGGCAGCCCGGCCGCCAGCGCGCGCCGCACGTACTCCATCGCGTTGGCGAAGGTGAAGGCGATCTCCTGCGCGGCCGTCGCCCCCGCCTCGCGGATGTGGTAGCCGCTGATGGAGATGGTGTTCCAGCGCGGCACCTCCGCGTTGCAGAAGGCGAAGATGTCCGTGATCAGCCGCAGCGACGGCTCCACCGGGAACACGTACGTGCCGCGGGCGATGTACTCCTTGAGGATGTCGTTCTGGATGGTCCCCGACAGCTTGCTCCGCGGGATGCCGCGCTCGTCGCCCACGGCCACGTAGAAGGCCAGCAGGATGGACGCGGTGGAGTTGATGGTCATGGAGGTGGACACGCGGTCCAGCGGAATGCCGTCCAGCAGCGTGCGCATGTCCGCCAGCGTGTCGATGGCCACGCCCACGCGCCCCACCTCGCCCTGCGCCATGGCGTGGTCGCTGTCGTAGCCCATCTGCGTGGGCAGGTCGAAGGCGGTGGACAGGCCCGTCTGCCCCGCGTCCAGCAGCAGCTTGAAGCGCGTGTTCGTCTCCTCCGCCGTGCCGAAGCCCGCGTACTGGCGCATGGTCCAGAAGCGCCCGCGGTACATGGTGGGCTGGATGCCGCGCGTGAAGGGGAACTCGCCGGGATACCCCAGGTCGCGCGCGTACTCCAGCCCCGCCACGTCCTCCGGCGCGTAGAGGCGGTCCACCTCCACGCCGCTGGTGGTGGCGAACCGCTCGCGGCGCTCCGGGTGCCTGGCGAGGGTGGCCTCCACGGCGCGCGCGGTCCAGGCGGCCTTGCCGTCCCCCGCGGTGCCGGGGTCTTCGCCGAGGTTGGGCGCGGCGAGGGTGTCGCTCATGAAGTGCGGAAGTGCGAGAGTGCGAACGTGCGGGAGCGGTCCCGCATCTGCCGGGGCGGGAAGATAACGCGCGCTCCCGCCGGCGGCACCCTCAGGCGCGCGGCCGCATCCGCCTCATGCGCCCGGACCGCGGGTCGCGGCGGCGTCCGGCACGGCCCCGCCGCGGCGCGCAGCCGCGGATTGGAGGGCCTTCTCGATCAGCGCTCGCGCCTGCGGGTACTCGATCGCGGCGAGGAGGCGGGTGAGCTGCGCCGTCGCGCCCTCGGACATCGTCTCCCCGAGCGCGGCGATGCAGGCGTTGGCCGTCTTTGCGGAACGCTGGCCCACCTCCGGGATCCTGGCGGCGCAGGACAGCGCCAACTCCCCGACGATGCGCACCTCGCGCTCGCCGCCCTCGCCCGCGAGGCACCACGCCAGGCCGCGCGCCAGGTCGCCGTTGCGCGCGGAGAGCGGCTCGTCGGGCTCGTCGTGCAT
>DASTLD010000019.1:0-9402 GCA_035715345.1 Longimicrobium sp. | reverse complement strand
GGCCGGCATCGGCGGCATCCACCACACGGCGTTCGGCGTCGAGACCGACGAGGCGCTGCTGAAGTGGAAGCGCTACCTGGCGGACCGGGGGGTGCCGGTCTCCGGGCCGTACGACCGCGGCTACTTCACCAGCCTGTACTTCCGCGACCCGGACGGGCAGGTGCTGGAGATCGCCACGGCGGGGCCGGGATACGCCATCGACGAGCCGGCGGACGCGCTGGGGCGCGAGCTCAGGCTGCCGCCGGAGCGCATCATCGTCGGGCACCGGGACGAGGCGGCCATCGCGGCGCTCACGCACCCGGAGCCGGTGCCGTCCATCACCCCCGACATGGCGCTGGGCGGCATCCACCACGTCAGCGGCATCACGGACGACCTGGAGCGCGCCGGCGACTTCTACGAGGCGGCGCTGGGACTGCGGCTGGTCAAGCAGACCACCAACCGCGACGCGCCGGACACGCTGCACTGGTTCTGGGCGCGCTACGACGGGCAGACGGTGGCGCCGGGCAGCTCGTGGACGCTGTTCGGCTGGCCGCCCAGCTGGAAGCAGGCGCGCGCCGGCACGGGCCAGACGCACCACGTGGCCTTCCGCGTGGAAAGCGGCGACGACCTCGCCGCGTGGACGGACCACCTGCGCGCGATGGGCGTGCAGACGTCGGAGGTGCTGGACCGCGGCCTGTTCCGCGGCGTGTACTTCCGCGCGCCGGACGGGCTGCTGCTGCAGCTCGCGACGGATTCCTGAGATCGAGACGAACGCCGCGCGGCATCCCGCCGCCGGATGGGTGTTGCAACGACTACTGAAGAGAGGACGAACGATGAACACGAACACCACCACCCTGCCGTCGCCGCGGCGCCTGAACGTGGCGTTCGCCGTGCTGCGCGGTGTGCTGGGCCTGATCTTCGCCGTGCACGGCGGGCAGAAGCTGTTCGTCTGGGGCTTCGAGGGCGTCAGCGGCGGCTTCGGGCAGATGGGGATCCCGCTGCCGGGCGTGACCGGGCCACTGGTGGCGCTGGTGGAGTTCTTCGGCGGGCTGGCGCTGATCGTGGGGCTGCTGACGCGGCTGGCGGCGTTCGGCCTGGCCGTGACCATGCTGGGGGCGATGCTGTTCGTGCACGCCGCGGCGGGCTTCCTGCTGCCGAACGGCATCGAGTTCGTGCTGGCGCTTTTCGCGGGTGCGGTGGTGCTGGTGCTGACCGGCCCGGGCGCCTTCTCGGTGGATGCGCTGCTGGGCCGGCGCCGCGCGCAGCTCCGCGCCTGAGCTGGACCGACTACGGAGGGATGCGGACGATGACGACGGCGGAGACGACGGCACGGGCGGCGGCGTTCGACGACGGCTACGGCCTGGCGCCGCCGGGATACCGTCTGCCCGCGGCCACGCGGCTGGGGCGGGTGGTGCTGCAGGTGGCGGACCTGGCCCGCTCGCTGGAGTGGTACGGGAGCGTGCTGGGGCTGCGCGTGCTGGAGCGCTCCGCCGGCCTGGCCATCCTGGGCGCGCAGGGCGGGGAGGCGGCGCTGGTGGAGCTGCGCGAGAAGCCGGGCGCCAGCCCGGTGCCGCGGCGGGGCCGGCTGGGGCTGTACCACTTCGCCATCCTGCTGCCGGACCGCGCGGCGCTGGGACGGTTCGTGGCGCACCTGGCGGAGATCGGCGAGCGCGCGGGCGCCTCCGACCACCTGGTCAGCGAGGCGCTTTACCTGAACGACCCGGACGGGCTGGGCATCGAGGTGTACGCGGACCGGCCGCGTGCGGCGTGGCGGCACGCGCAGCGGCAGCTGGTGATGGCCACGGACCCGCTGGACCTGCAGGACGTGGTGCGCGCGGCGGGCGGGGAGCGGTGGACCGGAATGCCGCCGGGCACCGTGATCGGCCACGTGCACCTGTACGTCGGCGACATCGAGCAGGCCGCCGCGTTCTACCACAAGCGGCTGGGGCTGGACAAGGTGGTCTGGAGCTATCCCGGCGCGCTGTTCCTGTCCGCGGGCGGCTACCACCATCACCTGGGCGTGAACACCTGGGCCGCCGGCGCCGCCCCCGCCGGCGGCGACGACGCCCGCCTGCTCGAGTGGCACATCGTCCTCCCCAACGCGGACGACGTGGCCGCCGCCAAGCGGAGCCTGGGCGTGGACACCGACACCGCCCGCGACCCCTGGGGCACGCAGCTCCGTCTGGTCAGCTGACTGAAAAGGCTCACGCAGAGACGCAGAGGAGGCGGAGGAAAACCTCTCTGCGTCCTCTGCGTCTCTACGTGATTGCCTCAGAAGTCGACCGGCGGCGACGGACGCTGCGAGCGTCAGCAGCGCGGAGCGGTATCGCCGGTGCGCGGCTTGGGTAGCGTCGTGCCCGTCCGCAGCTCGATGTTGGGAGGCGGTGCCGGCAGCGGTGGGACCTGCGCTGCCGGCGCGGCTGTCGGGGTGGCGTTCCTGTTCGGCGTAGCCGTTCTCTTCCGAAGCGGCAATAAAGCTCCAGGTGACGGTCCTTTTCAGACCTTACGAAATGCGGTAAACAGGTGCATCAACCAAGCTCTCTTTGATTCTCATCCTCAGCCGACCGATTTCGCCGAGCGGCAGCGGATTCTCGCTAAGCTGCGTGAGCAGATCGGGTGTGACGATCAGAGTGTGCCGATCCTCTGCGTTCGAAATCCTGTCGAGTCCGGGTGATTCCAATAAGGATCCCTTCGTATATTCGCGAAGCGCGGCTTCCGCTCGAGCCGCTTCAATGATCGCACCGCCTTCAAAATCTGCTGAGAAACTCGCTGCTTCCGCTATCCTTCCGAACCGATATTCCCCAAAGTGCAAGGCTAAGCGCGTACCCATCAAGGTGGAAGCATTGGGCAAGTGCGAGTTAAACTTCTCGACCTGTTCAATGACGCGTCGGTATTTAGTGAGGACCCGGGTTACCGTAGCGGCAATGCCGGTCTCTAGATAGTGACGCCTGGGGATAGCAGCGATTAGCCCGTCTCCAGCCATGTGGACTTGGGTAATCCCTAGGCTCGTAACGAACTCATAGAAGAGCGTAGCTACAGAACGTCTGAACCGCTCCGCAATCGTACGGCCTTCGGTGTCGAAGGTACGCATCTGCTCCAAGGCATAACGCGAGGCCGTTCCATAATTTGCAATATCCGCGACGATGACCAACCCCGTTTCCGAACGGACGAACTCTGATGGGCGCAGTCGTATCGCCGAACGCTTTAGTGACTCAACATTGCTGCGCTGTGTGAGGATGTGAGAGGTGTTCGTTGGGAGCGGCTTACCAAGGTACTGCCAAAGATCCGTGCCGTAAGTCTGGGATGTGCGCCGCGTGATGACGTCTTCGTCGTCTAAACGGTTCAGGGGAAGAAACACATGACCCTTCCTCATCTCCGGATCGGCAAGGTTAATTCGGCCCCGGTTCCCCACACCACGAAGTGGAAACCGAATGATCCTGTAGGCATTAACTAGCCGAGGATCCCGAGGAGAACGTTTAAGTTCCGTGAACTGTTGAACTTCCCCGAACTTTCGATCCGCAGGTAAGGCTAGCGAATAGGCGAGTTGTTCACGGAGTTCTGTTAGATTCACCTGCTTCTGCAGGTTATCGATGCAGTCGAGCAATTCACCCACGCTCTCGGGTGTGGTATCGGGTGAGGGTAGAGTCTTCCCGATGAAGGGAGGCGCCCAGAAGCCCTCGTCCGGCTCAGTCCCTGACATTCGGCCAAGGTCGTAACTATGGTACCCCAATAGCATATATGCTCCTGTGGAATCTTCGACAGCAATCTCCAGCGTAACTAGCAAAATGAGGTGGGCTGGCGACTGGATAAGCTCGTCGGTCCGGCTGATGGCTGGGTCTTCTAGTACCATGTACATCATCCGACCTCGTTCTGGGCGGGAGAATTTGGTGCGCTGGCCATTATGGCTTCGCAAAATCCGTAGATGTCTTCAACAGCATCAAACATAAGGGCAGGGCTATTGAAGAAATCGGTTACTGGTCGGAAGAGATGCGGCTTAAAGCACCGGAGAATCTCTTCGACTGGACGTTGTTCCTGCGCCTCCTGAATGTCCTCCCACCGGGTAGGCTCACAGGGAAGTGGGTGAGGGCGAGTGGGGGACACACTAACTACGATGATAGTATCAATTCCGAGTCTTAGAGCAGCAAGAGATCGATGCGTCCCGTCCATTAACACCGGTTTCGGATTACACTCAACAACAGGCGGAAAAATCAACCGGAACTTTCCCGCATCGTTCCAGATAACGGGTACGAACGGCTCGATTCCGGCGCGAACGTACTCTTTCAGCAGGGAATTGGCTCGTTTCATTCGCGCGGTCACAACATAGCGTGAGAGTGGAATGATAGATTGTATTTGTTGTAAGCGAAACTGAACAGTCGCTGGGCCATAGAAATCAACGATTGAACGCATTAGCGTCGTTGTGAGCTCGCGCTCCTTCGTGGTCCCAATCAATGCCGATAAGCTGTTGAACAACATCCTTTACTTCCTGTTGCAGTGATTCCTCCACGCCTTCCGCGCGAAAACTCTCTTAAAAGTCCACGGGGGCCGAGGGAGGCTGCACCGTGGTGCCGGCCTCCTCCGCCTGGTCCGCGAGGGGGCGCTGGTGCTCGCGGTTGTTGGGCAGCGACAGGAACCAGGGCACCAGCGCCAGCGAGACGAGGCTCATCAGCTTGATCAGGATGCTCACGGACGGGCCGGCGGCATCCTTGAACGGGTCGCCCACGGTGTCACCGATGACGGCGGCGCGGTGGGACTCCGAGCCGCGCCCGCCGCCGATCCCCGCCTCGATGGCCGCGCGCGTGTTGTCCCACGCCCCGCCCGCGTTGGCCATGAACAGCGCCAGCAGCACCCCCGTCGCGGTGGCGCCGGCCAGCATTCCCCCCAGCGCCTCCACGCCCAGCAGCGACCCTGCCAGCACCGGCGCGGCGACGGCCAGCACGCCCGGCGCGATCATCTCCCGCAGCGAGAAGCGCGTCGCCAGGTCCACGCAGCGCGCGGAGTCCGGCGGCGTGGTGCCCTCCATCATCCCGGGATTCTCGCTGAACTGCCGCCGCACCTCGCGGATCATCGCGCGCGCGGCGCGGCCAACGGAGGTGATGGTGAACGCCGCCACGGCAAAGGGGATGGCGCCGCCGGCCAGGAAGCCGACCGCGACCACGGGATCGACCAGGTTGATGCCCTGCAGCCCCACCCACGACGCGTACGCCGCGTACAGCGCGATGGCCGTCAGCGCCGCCGCGCCGATGGCGAAGCTGTTGATGACGGCCCCGCTGCGCTTGCCGGCGGCGTGCAGCGACTCCGTCACCCGCCGCGCGTCGGCGCCCAGGTGCCCGAGCTGCACGATGCCGCCCGCGTTGTCCGCGATGGGCCCGAACGCGTTGACCGCCATGGTGATGCCCACGGTGGCCAGCATGCCCACCGCCGCCAGGCCGATGCCGTACAGCCCCGCCACCGCGTACGCCCATCCCACCGCGCCGCAGATGACCAGCACGATCGGCACGGACGACTGCAGCCCCGCCGCGACGCCCGCCAGCACCGTGGTCGCGGGCCCGGTCTCCGCCGCCTCCGCGATCTTCCGCGCCGCGCGCGGGCCGGTGAAGAACGCGGTGACGGCCCCGATGGCCACGCCCGCCAGCGCCCCGGCCACCATCGCCCAGAACGGGCCCATGTAGCCGTACGCGCGCCCGGTCTCCTCGTCCACCAGGTCGAAGGCCAGCAGGTAGACCACGGGGAACATGAGCGCCAGGAAGAGCGCCACCGCGGCGAGCTGCACCAGCGTGAAGGTCTGCGCCGGGTGGGGGCGGTGCAGCCAGCGCAGCGACAGCACGCAGACCAGCGACGCCAGCAGGCCGGCCGCGAGGGCCAGGATGGGCAGGGCAATGGCGGAGGTGCGGTCCGCGCCGCCGCTGAGCGTGCCCTCGGTCATCCCCACCGCGATGGTGGCGATGACCGCGGCGACGGCGGACTCGAACAGGTCCGTGCCCATCCCCGCGGTGTCGCCCGCGCAGTCGCCGGCCAGGTCGGCGATGGTGGCGGGGTTGCGCGGGTCGTCCTCGGGGATGTCCGACTCCAGCTTGCCCACCAGGTCCGCGGCGATGTCCGCGCCCTTGTTGAAGATGCCGCCCGCCACCCGCGCGAAGAGCGCGATGCTGGAGGCGCCCATCGCGAAGCCGCTGATGATCTCCGCGAACTCGCGGAAGCGCACCTCCTCGTACACGCCGGGCCGGTAGATGCCCAGGAAGTGCAGCAGCCCCACACCCAGCACGGCGAGCGAGGCGACCGCCAGCCCCGCCACCGCGCCGCCGCCGAATGCCGTGTTGAGCGCCGCCGCCGCGCCCGGGTACCGCGCCGCCTCCGCCGTGCGCAGGTTGGCCCGCGTGGCCGCGAACAGCCCCGCGAAGCCCGCCGCCATGGAGCAGGCCGCACCGAAGGCGAAGGCCGCCGCCGTGCGCGGGCCCGCCGCCAGGAAGAGCAGCGCCGTGGCGGCGGCGACGAAGACGGCGAGCACGACCGCCAGGCGCCGCACGAAGGCCATGGCCCCGGCGGTGATCTGCGCCGCCAGGCCGCGCATGACCTCGTTGCCGGTGGGCAGGCGGCGCAGGCGGTCGTAGAGGAGGGCGGCCACCCCCAGGCCCACGGGGCCCAGGAGCCAGGTCCAGTTGGCGACGCCGGTCAGGTCCACGGGCGGGTCTCAGAAGCCGCGGTGGGACTGCGATGCTGGTTTCCGCGCGCGCCCTGTAGCAATTCGCGGGCGAGCACTTCTTGAAAGACTCACGCAGAGACGCGGAGACGCGGAGGGAACGCAGAGAAAAGCAGGAGAGAAAGAAAGGAGGAGCGCTGTCGTACGCTCCTCCCCCCTTCTGTTCTCTGCGTCCTCTGCGTCTCTGCGTGAGGAATCTTCTAGCGGTTGTAGCGGTTCATGGCGGTCTCGATGCCGTCGCGGAGCCAGACCTCCACGGCCTCCGCCAACTCCGGCAGGCGCTCGTCGATGGCCTTGCGGTCGGCGCGGGAGGGCGGGGAGAGGACCCAGTCCGCCAGGTCCTGGTTGGGGTGCTTCTGCCCGATGCCGATGCGCAGGCGGTGATAGTCGCGCGTGCCCAGCACCTGCTCGATGGACTTGAGCCCGTTGTGCCCGCCCGCGCTGCCGCTGGGGCGAAAGCGCGCCACGCCGGGGTCCAGCGCCACGTCGTCCACCAGCACCAGCAGGTCCTTCGTGAGGTCCAGCGCGCCCATGCGCTTGAGCGGCGCCAGCACGTTGCCGCTCAGGTTCATGTACGTCAGCGGCTTGACGAGCCGCACCTGGAACGGCTCCACCCGCGCCGTGGCGATGGCGGAAGTCTTCTCCTGGCGAAAGCGGCCGACGCCCCAGCGCTCCGCCAGGGCGTCCAGCAGCCACCATCCCGCGTTGTGCCGCGTGTGCTCGTACTGGCGGCCGGGGTTGCCCAGCCCCAGGATGACCTTGCCGCCCGCCATGTCCTCGTCGCGCCCGCGCAGCAGCGCCCGCAGGCGCTCCAGCATGGGGGCTTACTCCTCCTCGTCGGACTTGCGGGTGCGCACCAGCTCCGGCTCCGCCGGCGCGGCCTCCGGCTCCTCGCCCTCCACCGGCGCGCGGGTCGGCGCGACCACGCTGGCGATGGGCAGGTCGGGGTCGTGCAGGATCTTGACGTTGTCCACGCTCAGGTCGCCGATGCGGGCGCTCTGGCCGATCTCCAGCCCCGAGACGTCCACCTCGATGGCGTCGGGGATGTTGCCCGGCAGGCACTCCACCTCCAGGTCGTACATCACGTGGTCCAGCACGCCGCCGTCTTCGCGCACGCCCACGGGGGTGCCCGCCAGGCGCACCGGGATCCTGAGGTGGATGGTCTCGCCCGCGTGCAGGTGGAAGAAGTCCACGTGCAGCACCTCGGGCTTGTACGGGTGCATCTGCACCTCGCGGATCAGCACGTCCTGCGGGCCCTCGCCCTCGATGTCCAGGCGCACGATGGTGTTCTCCACGCTGATGCGCCCCATCAGCTTCTCCAGCTCGTGCCCGTCCACGGAGAGCGCGCGGCTCCCCTCGCCGTGGCCGTACAGCACGGCCGGGATGCGGCCGGTGCCGCGCAGCTTGCGCGCGACGCCCTTGCCGCCGTCGCCGCGGGTGCTCGCGGCCAGCGAAACGTTGGCTGCCATGATCTCGGATCCTCCTGTGTGTGGTCGCGCCCGCCTACTCGAACAGCGAGCTGACGGACTCGTTGGAATGCGTGTAGCGAATCGCGCGCCCGACCAGGTCCGCCACGGAGAGCACGGTCAGCCCGGGAAAGCGCTTCTCCGGCGGCACCGGCACGGTGTTGGTCACCACGATCTCCCGGAACGGCGCCGCCCGCAGGCGCTCCACGGCCGGGCCGGAGAGCAGCGCGTGGGTGGCGCAGGCGTAGATGTCGCGCGCGCCGCGCTCCTTGAGCGCCCTGGCCGCCTCGGAGATGGTGCCGGCGGTGTCGATCATGTCGTCGGAGAGCAGGCAGTCCTTGCCCTCCACCTCGCCGATCACGTTCATCACCTCCGCCACGTTGGCCGTGGGGCGGCGCTTGTCGATGATGCCCATGCTGGCGTCCAGCCGCTTGGCGAACCCGCGCGCCATCTTGGCGGAGCCCACGTCCGGCGACACCACCACCAGGTTGTCCAGGTGCTTGTCGCGGAAGTAGTGCGTGAAGATGGGCGCGCCGTACAGGTGGTCCACCGGCACGTCGAAGAAGCCCTGCAGCTGGTGCGAGTGGAAGTCCACGCTCAGCACCCGGTCGGCGCCGGCCGTCTCCAGCATGTTGGCCACCAGCTTGGCGCCGATGGCCACGCGCGGCTGGTCCTTGCGGTCCTGCCGGGCGTAGCCGAAGTAGGGGATGACGGCGGTGATGCGCGCCGCCGACGCCCGCTGCGCCGCGTCGATCAGGAGCAGCAGCTCCATCAGGTTGTCCGCGGGGGCCGGCGTGCTCTGGATGACGAAGACGTCGCGGCCACGCACGTTCTCGTCCATCCGCACGAAGATCTCGCCGTCCTCGAAGCGCTTGACCGTCACCCTGCCCAGGGCCAGCCCCAGGTTCTCGGCGATCTCCTGGTTCAGCTCGGGGTTGGCGGTGCCGGCCAGCAGCATGGGCGCGGCCTGGGGCGCCTGCCGCGCCTCCGCCTCCTCGTCGGGAGAGCCGAGCAGCGAGAGCGCACCGTTCGCGAACGCGTCCACCATCGTTCCTGGATGCGGGTTCCGTGGGTCCGGGGGCGGGTAGAATACGCGGCCCGGGGGCGGCGCGAAAGTGCGGGGCGGGGGAGTACGGGGTACGAAGTACGAAGTACGAAGGAACTGCAACGGCATTCTCACGCAGAGACGCGGAGGACGCGGAGAACTGCGGAGAGGGGAAAGAAAAGCCCCTCCCCCGAAGTTGGGGGAGGGGCAGCGAG
>DASTLD010000018.1:0-33256 GCA_035715345.1 Longimicrobium sp. | reverse complement strand
TCCGCGCAGGCGGACTTCGTGCTGTTAGAGGCGCGGTTTCAACCGCCGGCTGGATGGTTGTACCGCACTCCGTCCCTCACATCCGCGCCAGGATCTCGCGCTTCTTCTCCTCGTACTCCGCGTGGGTGATCAGGCGGCGGTCGAGGAGGCGCCGCAGCTCCTCCAGCGCGTCCGTGGGGCTGGCGCGCGAGGGCGAGGCGTCGTAGCGCGGCGCAGCCCCGGCGGCGCCCATGGGCATTGTCTCGCGCGATGGGGCGGCGTCGGCCAGGCGCATGTGCTCCAGCGCGTCCGGCACCGAGTCGCCGTCGCGGTCGGCGAAGACGGTGGCGAGCAGGCCGTGCGGGCCGCCCGGATCCCCGCCGCCCAGCATCCGCCGCACGCCGGCGATGGGTGCCGTCGCGCGGCGGATCGCGAAGAAGACGAACAGCATCACCACCGCGGCGATGGCCAGCGGCAGCACCAGGGTCAGCGACAGGTCCGGCATGGCAGTCACTTCCGCGAGAGATCGGTTCGGAGTCGCGAGGGACACGATCACAACCTACACACGCCCACTCCCCGGAACCAGATTTTTCCGCGCGCCCCGTCTCCCACTGCCCCACCGGCCCGCCCCATCGGCGCAGTCACCCGCTCCCGCGCTTCGTACTCCGTACCTCGTACTTCGTACTCACGCACTCACGCACTCACGCACTCACGCACTCACGCACTCACGCACTCTCGCACTTCCGTAACAGATCCCGCCCCCGCGGGTTGCAGCGGCCGGGCGCCGGCTTACATTGGCCGGGCAGCATCCCGACCACCCGCGAGAACGCACGATGGCCAAGACCGCCACCTTCGACATCACCTCCACCGTCGACCTGCAGGAGGTCGACAACGCGCTCAACCAGGCGCGCAAGGAGGTCCAGCAGCGCTACGACTTCAAGAACGCCACCGCCGAGATCGAGTTCAGCAAGAAGGACGGCACCATCAAGCTGCTCTCCGACGACGAGTACAAGCTCAACGCGCTGGTGGACGTGATCCAGTCCAAGCTGGTCAAGCGCGGCGTGCCCATCCGCAACCTGGACTACGGCACCGTCGAGCAGGCCTTCGGCGGCAAGGCGCGCCAGACCATCACCCTGGTGCAGGGCATCTCCACGGAGAAGGGCAAGGAGATCGTGAGGTCCATCAAGGACGCCGGCTTCAAGAAGGTCAACGCGCAGATCCAGGACGAGCAGGTGCGCGTCACCAGCCCCTCCATCGACGAGCTGCAGGCCGTCATCGCCCACCTCAAGAAGCAGGACTTCGGCCTGGAGCTGGCGTTCGGCAACTTCCGCTCGTAGCCGGGTGATGAGCGGTCCCCGCTCCGCCGGGCTCTTCCGCCGCGCCTGCGCCGTCACCCCCGGCGGGGTCAACTCGCCGGTGCGCGCCTTCCGCGGCGTGGGCGGCGACCCGTTCTTCGTGGCCCGCGCGGAGGGCGCGCGGCTGTGGGACGCGGACGGCAGGGAGTACATCGACTATGTCCTGTCCTGGGGCCCGCTGATCCTGGGGCACGCGCACCCCGCCGTCGTCCAGGCCGTGTGCGACGCGGCCGCGCGCGGCACCAGCTACGGCGCGCCCACGGAGGCGGAGGTGGAGCTGGCCGAGCTGGTGCGCGACTTCGTGCCGTCCATGCAGCGCGTGCGCTTCGTGAACAGCGGCACGGAAGCGACGATGAGCGCGGTGCGCCTGGCCCGCGGCTTCACCGGCCGCGAGCTGGTGCTCAAGTTCGATGGCTGCTACCACGGCCACGGCGACAGCTTCCTGGTCAAGGCCGGCTCCGGCGTGGCCACGCTGGGCCTTCCCAACAGCCCCGGCGTGCCGGCGGAGCTGTCGAAGCTCACCCTGACGGCGCCCTTCAACGACCTGGCGGCGGTCGAGGAGGTCTTCCGCGCGCACGCCGGCCGCATCGCCTGCGTGATCCTGGAGCCGGTGGTGGGCAACGCGGGCTTCATCACCCCCGACGACGGGTTCCTGGCGGCGCTGCGTCGCATCACGGCGGCGGACGGCGCGCTGCTGGTGTTCGACGAGGTGATGACCGGCTTCCGCGTGGCGCCCGGCGGCGCGCAGGAGCGCTGGGGGATCACACCGGACCTGACCACGCTGGGCAAGGTGATCGGCGGCGGCCTGCCGGTGGGCGCGTACGGCGGGCGCGCGGAGGTGATGGATTACGTCGCCCCGGTGGGCCCCGTGTACCAGGCGGGCACCCTGTCCGGCAACCCGCTGGCGATGGCGGCCGGGCTGGCGCAGCTCCGCATCCTGCGCGGCGAGGACCCCTATCCGGAGCTGGAGCGGCGCACGCGGCGGCTGGTGGAGGGGCTGCTGGCGAACGCGGCGGAGCTGGGGGTGCCCGCCTGCGGGGGGAGCGCGGGGTCCATGTGGGGCGTGTTCCTTGCGGCCGGGCCGGTGCGCAGCTTCGACGACGCCAAGCGGTCGGACGTGGAGACGTTCCGCCGCTTCTACCACGCGCTGCTGCGGCGGGGCGTGTTCCTGGCCCCCTCCGCGTTCGAGGCGGGGTTCCTGTCCACGGCCCACACCGATGAGGATGTCGAGCAGACCATCGACCGTGCCCGCGACGCGCTCCGCGAGGCGCTGGGCTGAGGCCGCCGCCGCGCTGGCGGTGGCCGCCGTGCTGGGCGGGTGCGTCACGCGCCCGGCCCCGGCGCGCACGCCGCGGGTGCCCGTGGTCACGCTGCCGCCGGACACCACCACGCCGCCCGTTCCCCCCGCGCCGCCCCCGGCCGCGCCCCCGCCCGCCGTGGAGCCGCCGCCGGTGGCGCCCGTGGCCAACGCGCCCGCGGTCAGCGTGGGCCTGGTGGTGGACACGTCGCGCATCGCCGTGACGTCCCGCGCGGGGTTCCGGGTGCTGCTGCCGGACGGCACCGACGTCGGCACCGTGCAGGCGGGCGACACGGCGGTGTTCACGGAGTCCGGCGGCACCGTCTCGCTGTCCACGCACGGCCTGCCGGGCAGCGCCATGCGCATCCCCGAGCGCATCGCGGGGCACGGGCTGCAGCCGCCCATCACGCTGCGGCCGCTGAGCGCGCTGGGCACGGTCATCGCCCGCGGCGCGCCGTACCGCGGCGAGCTGCTGGTGCAGCGCGCGCCGGGCGGCGGGCTGACGCTGGTCAACCGCCTGGACATGGAGACGTACCTGCTGGGGGTCGTCCCGCGCGAGCTGGGGCGGGTGGACGAGACGGTGTACCAGGCCGTCAAGGCGCAGGCGGTGGCCGCGCGCACCTACGCGGTGGGATACATGGGCCGCCGCTCCGCGCAGGGCTTCGACGTGTACGCGACGGTGGAGGACCAGGTGTACGGCGGCGCCGCGGCGGAGAACGAGCTGGTGTCGCGCGCCGTGCGCGAGACCGCGGGCGAGATCCTGGTTCACGGCGGCCGTCCCATCACCGCCTACTACCACTCCACCTGCGCGGGGCAGACGGCGGCCATCGACGAGGTGTGGAACAACCCGCCGGTGCCGTACCTGGTGTCCGTGCGCGACGTGGACCCCCGCACCGGCGAGGCGTACGACCGCAGCTCCAGCCGCTTCCGCTGGACGGAGACCTGGACGCACGCGGACCTGGTCAACACGCTCAACCGCACGCTGCGGGACTCGCTGGGCGGCCGGCGCATCACGCGCATCACGGACATGCGCGTGCTGGAGCGCACCCCTTCCGGCCGCGTGCGCGCCATGCGCATCGAGACGGACGCGGGCAGCTTCACCGTGGGCAGGGACCGCGTGCGCTGGATCCTGGTGCCCAACCGCGGCGGCATCCTCAACAGCAGCAAGTTCGACGTGCGCCTGGTGCGGTCCAACGGCCGGGTGATGGAGATCGTGGCGGAGGGCGGGGGCTGGGGCCACGGCATCGGCATGTGCCAGGTGGGGGCGATGGGCCGCGCCCGCGCCGGCCAGGACTACCGCACCATCCTCACGACGTACTACCAGGGCACGGTGATCGAGAAGCGGTACTGACGGGTGCGTGAGTGCGTGAGTGCGAAAGTGCGAAAGTGCGAAAGTGCGAAAGTGCGAAAGTGCGAAAGTGCGAAAGTGCGAAAGTGCGAAAGTGCAGAGTACGGAAGTACGAAGTACGAGGTACGGAGTACGAAGTGGCGCGGGGAGGAGATCGGCGCGGGCGGCGGGCATCCAGCCGGCGGTTGAAACCGCGCCTCTGAAAAGCACGAAGTCCGCCTGCGCGGACTGCACGCGGAGGCCGGCGGGGGTGGGCAGGTGCCGGCGCAGGCCCCCCGGCGAATGAATTCGCGGCTGAGACAACACGAAGTCCGCCTGCGCGGACTGCACGCGAGCATCGGGGCGGCGAGCAGGCGGTTTGCGCCGGGCATGGTAGAGACGCCCCGGCAGGGGTGCGCGCCGGCGATCCGCCGCGCGAAGTGAAGTTCTCCCCCTCTCCGCGCGCCTCGTGCACCGGCCCGGACGAATGCACCGATGCACCGCGGGCGCGGGGGGAGGGGGCCGGGGGGTGGGGCCGCCCGCGGTAGAACGCCGCCCCACGAGAGAGAAAAGCCCTCCCCCGAAGTTGGGGGAGGGTTTGGGAGGGGGCCTCCGCCCACGCGAGGCGGTCCGCTTCGCACCACGAAATCCGTGATCGACATCCAGCGCTCCACATCGCCAGATATGCCGCCCATGCGACTGTCCCGCCTGACCCTGCTGGTCCCCGCGCTGCTGCTGGCCAGGCCCGCGCCCGCCCAGGACGCGGCGGACTACCACTACGAGAACCTGGTGTTCACCGGGCTGGGGGTGCACCTGGGCTCCGTGTTCCCCGCGCGCAGCGAGCCGGCGCTGTCGCTCAACGTGCGCGCGGACCTGGGGCTGCTGGGGCCGGCGCTGCGCATCTCCCCCGGCATCACCTTCTGGTCGTCGGAGCTGCGCGACGGCGAGGTGGAGCGCATGGAGACCCGCCTGGAGGCCGCGTGCGAGCGCGGCGGCACGCCCTGCCCGGGCATCGAGCTGGGCAGCGTGGAGACCAGCGACCTGGGCCTCAACGTCGACGCCCACTACCTGTGGACCACGGACTTCGCCATCGAGCCGTACGCGGGCGCCGGCGTCTCGCTGCACCTGCTCAACGGCCGCGGCGACTTCATCGACGACACCTTCGTGGAAGAGCTGCTGGACGCGGTGGCGCCCGGGCTGGACCTGGTGGGCGGGCTGGAGCTGCCGCTGGCGTCCAGCCTGCGCCTGATGGGCGAGGCGCGCGGCGTCATCACCGGCACCACCCGCTACATCAGCCTGAGCCTGGGCGGCACCTGGGTCTTTCCGGCGGGGATGCAGCGGCCGGTGGCGCCCCCCGCGGCGGGAGGGAGGCGCTGATGGCCGCGCGCGCCCCGGTCCGCGTCGCCGTGCTCGGCGCGGGCTCCATCGCCCAGGTCATGCACCTGCCCATCCTGAGCCGCATGCGCGGGGTGCAGGTGGCCGCCATCGCGGACCGCGACGCCCACACCGCGCGCACCATCGCCCAGCGCTTCGAGGTGCCGCAGGTGGCCACCTCCGCGGACGAGGTGCTGACGGACGACATCGACGCCGTGGTGGTGTGCACGCCCAGCAACCGCCACGAGGAGCAGGTGGCCAAGGCGCTGCGCGCGGGCAAGTGGGTGCTGTGCGAGAAGCCGCTGGCCATCACCGCCGACGGGGTCCGGCGCTTGCTGGCGGAGCCCGGCGCGGACGAGCGGCTGATGGTGGCCATGAACCAGCGCTACCGCGCGGACGCGGCGGCCCTGCGCCAGTTCGTGGCCGGCGGCGAGCTGGGCGACGTGCACTACCTCAAGACGGGCTGGCTCAACCGCTACCGCCCGCGCGGCCGCACCTGGCGCGACCGCAAGGCCACCGCCGGCGGCGGCGCGTTCATGGACCTGGGCATCCAGATGCTGGACCTGGCGCTCTGGATCATGGGCTTTCCCGCGCCGGAACGCGTCACGGCGCACATGCACGCGCGCGAGGGCAGCGAGGTGGAAGACTCCGCCGTGCTGGTGGTGCGGCTGGAGGGCAGCCGGCTCATCAACCTGGAGTGCACCTGGAACCTGCCCGCCAAGAGCGACAAGCAGTTCCTGCACGTGCTCGGCTCGCAGGGCTCCGGCTCGCTGGCGCCGCTGGCCGTGTTCAAGGAGATGCCCGCGGGGCTGGTGGAGGTCACCCCGACCATCGCCGCGTCGCGCGAGAACGCGTTCACCGCCAGCTACCGCGGCGAGCTGCAGCACTTCGTGGACGTGGTGCGCGGCGAGCGGCCGCTGGAACCGCCGCGGGAACACCTCGTGCTGATGCGCATCGTGGAGGCCGCGTACCGCTCCGCCGAGGAAGGGCGCGAGATCGTGCTGGGGACGGACGGCCCGGCGTGACCGTGGGACGAAACCGAACGGAAGGGGACGGGGAGCAGATGGCGGACGTGAAGGAGCTGATCGACGGGATGAACGAGGACCTGGCCGCCGAGTACCAGGCGGTCATCATGTACCGCACCTACGCCAGCCTGGTGACGGGGCCGTGGCGGCAGGAGCTGCGCGGCTTCTTCGAGGGCGAGATCCCCGACGAGCTGGGGCACGCGGCGTTCCTGGCGGACAAGATCGTGGCGCTGGGCGGCACGCCGGTCACCCAGGCGCGGCCGGTGCCCATCCCCCGCACCAGCCGCGAGATGCTGGAGAACGCGCTGCAGGCGGAGGTGGAGACCATCGAGCGCTACACCACGCGCATCCAGCAGGCGGAGTCGCTGGGCGAGATCTCCATCAAGGTGCAGCTCGAGAACCTGGTGGTCGACGAGAGCCAGCATCGCGACGACATCCGCCGCATGCTGATGGACTGGAAGGAGTAGCGGGCCCTCACCCTGCGTGCCCCGCGGCGCGCGACTGTCGCCGCGTCCTGGGGCACGCTGTCCCTCTCCCACCAACTGCTGGTGGGAAGAGGAAGGCCGGCGCGGCGAGCCGTACTCATCTCCCGGAGCCGCGTTCCCGTGCCGAAAGCCCCTCGCCCGACCGTGGGCGAGGGGCTTTCGCATGCCTACATCTCGCAGACGTTGCAGGACTGCCACGCTTCGCAGCTGTGCATCGCATAGGTCTGCGGACCGCAGTCGCCTCCGCAGGTGGCCCCACAGGAGACGTACCCCCACGACACGTTGGAGTCGTCGATGTCGCAGGTCGTACAACTGAACTGATCGGTGCAGACCAGCGTGGCGTGACCGTAGATGGTGCCCCTCTCCACGCTCTCCGGGGCGGTCTCGAACGACTCCACCTCCAGGGCGTCCAGGTCCAGCTTGACCTTCTGCATGGCATCCTCGCGGGAATGGGTGGGTGTCGCGCCTACATCTCGTTGCAGCCGTCGCAGGACTGCCACCACTCGCAGCTGTGCATCGCGTACGTCTGGTCACCGCACGCGCCGCCGCACGAAGCGCCGCACGAGACCTCGAGGCACGACTCGTTGCTGTCGCACGACGTGCAGGTCCACTGCTCGCTGCACACCAGCGTGGCATGGCCGAACACCGTGCCCTGCTCGTCCCCCGACGCGGCGGTCTCGAACGACTCCACCTCGAGGCTTTCCACTTCGAGCTTGACCTTCTTCATGGCGTCCTCACGGGAATGGGTGCGCAGCGCCTTCACCGGGCTGCGTCCCGGAGGAAGGCTTATCCGGCGGCCCGGGGTGGACCGCCGATTTCCGGATCACGTGTGCGCGCGGAAACGCGGCCGCGATCAGGTGAAAGAGCAGGGGTGTGTGATATGCAAGCTACCTTTCCAGTCATAAATCGTCAAGGAGCGCGGTTGGCGGCCAGGATTGCGCAGCCGGCTCCCGCTGTTCCTCTGCGGCTCTCCCTCTGCCTCCGCGGCTCCGCGTGAAAGCAGTTCGGCTGGCCCCGCAAGATCGCGCGTATTCCGCCAGACGCGCCGTTTGGCGGTTGCCGGAATCCCCAACTTCCGCTATACTCAGCGTTTCCCTGACCGCCCGTGGCGCACTGTCCCTATGGGGCCGGTCAGTAAGGAGCCGCGACCAAGCCAGCCCGACGCAGGTGCCGATATGAAGCCCGACATCCATCCGAACTACAAGGCCGCCACGGTGCACTGCGCCTGCGGCAACACGTTCCAGACGCGCTCCACCAAGGGCGACATCCACGTGGAGGTCTGCTCCGCCTGCCACCCGTACTTCACGGGCAAGCAGAAGCTGATGGACAGCGCGGGCCGCATCGAGCGCTTCCGCCAGCGCTACGCCGGCGCGGACGCCAAGTAAGCAACGCCGGGAGCCGGGGCCGCACGCCCCGGCTCTCTCGCATCCGGGGCCACAGGGCCCCGCGGAACGCGGGTTGCGCCCCAGGGCGCGCCCGCGTAATTCGTGTGCGGCTTTTCCGCTCCCGCACCCTCGCACCCTCGCACCGCCGTTCATGAACGACCGCCTGGGCGACATCCGGCGCCGCTACGACGACCTGTCCGTGCAGCTTTCCGATCCGGCCATCCACGCGGACCCGGGGCGCCTGCGCGAGCTGTCGCGCGAGCACGCGCGCCTGTCGCAGGTGGTGGAGACGGCGGCCCGGCTGGACCGCGCGCGCACGGAGCTGGAGGGCGCGGAGAGCATGCTGCGCGAGGGCGCCGACGACGTGGAGATGGCCGCGCTCGCGAAGGCGGAGGCGGAGACGCTGGGCATCGAGGTGGCGCGGCTGGAGGAGGAGCTGAAGCGCCTGCTCATTCCCCGCGACCCGCTGGACGACCGCGACGCGGTGGTGGAGGTGCGCGCCGGCACCGGCGGCGACGAAGCCGCACTCTTCGCGGGCGACCTGTTCCGCATGTACAGCCGCTTCGCGGACCGGCGCGGGCTCAGGGTGGAGGTGGTCAGCGTCTCCGAGGGCGGGGCGGGGGGGTACAAGGAGGCCATCTTCGTGGTACGCGGCGCCAACGCCTACGGGGACCTGCGCTACGAGAGCGGCGTGCACCGCGTGCAGCGCGTGCCCGCCACGGAGGCGCAGGGCCGCATCCACACCTCCGCGGCGACCGTGGCCGTGCTGCCGGAGGCGGAGGAGGTGGACGTGCAGATCAGCCCGGCGGAGCTCAAGATCGACGTCTACCGCAGCTCCGGGCCCGGCGGGCAGTCGGTCAACACGACGGACTCCGCCGTGCGCATCACCCACCTGCCCACCGGGCTGGTGGTGACCTGCCAGGACGAGAAGAGCCAGCACAAGAACAAGGACAAGGCGATGGGCGTCCTGCGCTCGCGCCTGCTGGACATGCGCGTGGCGGAGCAGGAGGCGGAGCGCGCCCGCGACCGCAAGGCGCAGGTGGGCACCGGCGACCGCTCCGCCAAGATCCGCACCTACAACTTTCCGCAGAGCCGCGTGACCGACCACCGCATCGGCTACACCACGCACGCCCTGCAGCAGGTGCTGGACGGCGACCTGGACGACCTGCTGGAGAACCTCAAGCTCGCCTCCCAGGCCGAGCGCGCGGCGTGACCCCGCCCCCCGCGCACGACCAGGGGATGGCGCGCGTCGCGAATCCTCCGCGCGCAGCCAGGCCTGTCATCCTGAGGCCCCGCCGCACCGCCCCTTCCGCATGGGGGGACGGCCGCGGGGCCGAAGGATCTTGCCCGTCCATGCGCACGGCCCCGCATCTCAAGCGCATGCCCGCCCCCGACGCGCGATGACGGACCGCGTCTGGACCGTGGGCGAGATGCTCCGCTGGACCACGGAGTACCTCCAGGGCAAGGGCTTCGACAACGCGCGGCGTAACGCCGAGGTGCTGCTGGCGGACCTGCTGCGCCTCAAGCGGCTGGACGTGTACCTGCAGTTCGAGCGCCCCCTCTCTCCGGACGAGCTGGCCGAGTTCAGGGCGCGCCTGCTGCGGCGTGCGCGCCGCGAGCCCCTGCAATACATTGACGGCCGCGCGCACTTCCGGCACCTGGTGCTGGCGGTGGACCGGCGGGTCCTGATCCCGCGCCCGGAGACGGAGGTGCTGGTGCAGGAAGTGCTGGACTGGGCCGCCGGCCGCCAGGGGCTGCACGCGCTGGACGTGGGCACCGGCTCCGGCGCCATCGCGCTGGCGCTGGCCACGGAAGGCCCCTTCGCGCGCGTGGTGGCGACGGACGTGCGGGAGGACGCGCTGGCGGTGGCGCGCGCCAACCACGCCGCCTGCGCCGCGTCCGCCCCCGTCGAGTTCCGCGCCGGCGACCTGTTGGCCCCGGTGCGGGGAGAGGAGTTCGACGTCGTCGCCTCCAACCCGCCGTACGTGGGGGACGAGGAGCGCGTGACGCTGGACGCGGAGGTGCGCGACTGGGAGCCGGGCAGCGCGCTGTTCGCGGGTACGGGCGGGCTGGACGTGATCCGCCGGCTGGTGGCGGGGGCGCCGGAGGTGCTGCGCCCGGGCGGGCTGCTGGCGCTGGAGGTGGGCGCCGCGCAGGGACCCGCCGTGGCGCGGCTGGTGGAGGAGACGGGCGCCTTTGCGGAGGCGCGGGTGCGGAAGGACCTGGCCGGGCGCGACCGGATCGTGCTGGCGGAGCGGACCTGACTTGCGAGAGGACGGATGGACCTGATCTGGGAGAAGGCGCGCGACATCGGCCGCCTGGTGGCGCAGACCGACGAGTACCAGGCGCTCAAGCGCGCCAACGAGCGGCTGGCGGATGACCGTGAGGCCGTGACCCGCCTGAACCGGCTGCAGGAGCTGGAGGCGGGCTTCACCCGCTCCATCCAGCACGGCGTGGAGCCGCCGCAGGAGGAGCAGGACGAGTACGAGCGGCTGGCCCTGGAGGTGCAGGGCCTGGCCGGCTACCAGGCCCTGATCGCCGCGCAGAGCAACTTCGAGCGGCTGATGATGCGCGTGCAGGAAGAGATCGCCAAGGGCGTGGAGATGGGGCAGCAGAGCCGCATCATCCTCACCTCCTGATCCCCGCTCCCCCGCCCACGTGCGCACGCAACCGGACGGGCCGCCGCGCCCCGCCGACGGAAAGCTCGGCATCCTGCTCCCCGGTCTGGGCGCCGTCTCCACCACGCTGATGGCGGGGGTGGAGCTGGTGCGGCGGGGGCTGGGCCGGCCCATCGGCAGCCTGACGCAGCTGGGCACCATCCGCCTGGGCAAGCGCACGGAGGCGCGGGTCCCGCGCATCCGCGACTTCGTGCCGCTGGCGGGGCTGGACGACCTGGTGTTCGGCGCCTGGGACCCGCTGCCCTTCAACGCCTACGACGCCGCGCTGACCGCGGGGGTGCTGGACCGGCACCAGCACGTGGAGCCGGTCGCCGACTTCCTGCGCGGCATCCAGCCCATGCCCGCCGTGTTCGATCAGCGCTACGTCAAGCGGCTGGAGGGCATTCACGTCAAAACCGGGACGAGCCGCCGCGCCTGGGCGGAGGCGCTGCGCCACGACATCCGCGCCTTCCGCGAGCGCGACGGCTGCGAGCGGCTGGTGATGGTGTGGTGCGGCTCCACGGAGGCGTACCTCCAGCCCGGCCCGGCGCACGCGTCGCTGCAGGCGTTCGAGGCGGCCATCGACGCGGACGACGAGTCCATCGCCCCCTCCATGCTGTACGCCTACGCGGCGCTGATGGAGGGCGTGCCGTACGCCAACGGGGCGCCCAACCTGTCGGTGGACCTTCCAGCGCTGGTGGAGCTGGCGGAGGAGCGCGGCGTGCCCATCGCCGGCAAGGACTTCAAGACCGGGCAGACGCTGCTCAAGACCATCCTGGCGCCGGGGCTCAAGGCGCGCATGCTGGGGCTGGACGGCTGGTTCAGCAACAACATCCTGGGCAACCGCGACGGCGAGGTGCTGGACGACCCGGAGTCGTTCCGCACCAAGGAGGAGAGCAAGCTCTCCGCGCTGGAGCACATCCTCCAGCCGGACCTGTATCCGGAGCTGTACGGCAAGTTCTACCACAAGGTGCGGATCAACTACTACCCCCCGCGCGGCGACGCCAAGGAGGGGTGGGACAACATCGACATCCGCGGGTGGCTGGACTACCCCATGCAGATCAAGGTGGACTTCCTGTGCCGCGACAGCATCCTGGCCGCGCCCATCGTGCTGGACCTGGCGCTGTTCATGGACCTGGCGGCGCGGGCGGGGATGGCGGGCATCCAGGAGTGGCTGTCGTTCTACTTCAAGTGCCCCATGGTGGGCCCGGGCCTGTATCCCGAGCACGACCTGTTCATCCAGCAGATGAAGCTCAAGAACACCCTGCGCTGGATGATGGGCGAGGAGCAGATCACGCACCTGGGCCTGGACTACTACCTGGAAGATGCGGAGGCGCTGGCAGGGGTGTAGGAGGGCGGTGCGAAAGTGCGAACGTGCGAAGGTGAAAGGCCCGGCTCTCCGCGTGGAAGCCGGGCCTTGTTGCGTGTGGATGTCAGCGGATGAAGAGGATCGGACAGATCGAGGTCGATGCGATCCGGTCCAGCTCGTGATGATCGGAGCTGACGAACTCGGCGGCGTTGCGCTGGGCCAGTGCGATCCCGCATGCGTCCGCGAGCGAGATACGCCCCACGCGGCTCTTCAGCTTTCCCACCTCGCGCCAGAACGCGGGATCCAGATCGCCTCTCTCGATGACGCCGTCGGCCGCCAGGTCGGCGATCACTCGCTCCGCCACGGCTTCGCCGGAGCGGCGATATGCATCGTAGTAGACCTCGCACAGGTTCAGCGCGTGCGCAAAGCACGTGTTCCCCGGCGTCTCGAGCAGCCCCTCCACGACGTCGCTGCCCGTCTCGCCGTTCAGGTATGCGATGAGCGCGGACGCATCCAGGATGTAGATCAAGCCGCCCCCAGCTGCTCCGCGTCGAGTTCTTCCCGCTTGCTGCGCAGGAATTCCTCCGTGGAGCTGAGCAGGCCCCGGTACCGGCCGCGTGCGGTCCGCCGCGCCGCGGCGGGCGCAGGCTCCATCGGGGCCACGAGCTCGCGAAGCACCTCGGCCACCCACGCGGGTCGCGGCTTTCCGCTCAGGTCGTATCCCTGCGCGACAACCTCCAGGAGTTCGGAAACGGCGCGTCCCCTCGCCTGGGGCGGAAGGTCGTTGACGAGGATCTGCAGCGCCGCAACGGCCTCTTCCCTCGTCAGCCTTCCCGTCGGGAGGATGGCGGAGTCCTGCGCCCTGGAAGGCAGATCAGGTGACGAATTGGCCATGTGCATCGACCCGGTTCAGGAGCACCGGACGCCGCGTACGCCGCCCGGTTCGGGGGGCGGCACCGCTCGCGCCGATATCGTACCGGCGGAAGGTGAGTGGCACCGCCGGAAGAATCAAGGGAGCCTTTCTCAGGATGGGGGGATGAACGACGGAGGACGCGGCCGGGTATGCCGCGTCCTCCGTCTCGTTGATCCCGCAATGGGTCAGACCGCGAGCAGGCGCAGCGAGTAGCCGGTCATCACGGTCCAGAACAGGGCGGCGAACGCGCGCTCGCCCAGGGCCCCGTTCAGCCGCCGCCCCGCCAGCGCCGCCAGGGGCACCAGCGGCGCCGCGAACAGCACGATGCGCAGCGCCTGCGGGCTTAGCAGCCCCCCGCCCGCGAACACCCCCAGCTTGGTCAGGTCACCGGCCAGCGACACGGCCGACGCGGCGCCCACCATCCACATGCGCTGCAGCCCCAGGTTGCGCAGGGCCACGCCCTTGAGCGGCCCGGAGGTGCCGGAGAAGCCGCTGGACGCGCCGGCCGCGAACGCCAGCAGCGGCGACGAGGCGCGGCGGCCCCAGCGGCGGCGCTCCGCGGTGAAGCTGGCCAGCAGCGCCACCACGATGGCCGCCTGCACCCACGACTCCGGCACCCGCAGCAGCAGCACCGCGCCCAGCGCCGCCCCCGCGGAGGTCAGCACCACCAGCCCCAGCGCCGCCCGCCACGGGACGAAGGCGCGGTACACCGCCACCTTGCCCACGTTGTTGGCGGCCAGCAGCAGGGTGGCGGCCGCCACGCCCTCGCGCGGGCCCAGCGCCAGGCCCATCACCGGCACCAGGATCAGCGAGCCCCCCATCCCCGCCGCCGACGACAGCAGGAACGAGACAGCGGCGCAGGCCACGGCCAGCGCGATCACGGGCTACGCCTCCTCGATGCGGTACCACACCCGCCAGTCGGGCATGTCCTCGCGGTCGGGCCCGGCGCCGCCGGGGCCGTACGACCCCACCCAGGAGCGCGGCTCGCCCTCGAAGGTGCGCCGGTACCGGGTGGACTCGTCGTCGGCGTTCAGCATGTCCCGCTCGGTGGCGTGCAGGGCCACGGTCAGCCGCCGCCCCGCGGGCACCGGGGCCTCGAACAGCGTCTCGCCCAGCTCCACCGTGTTCCGGCCGGCCAGGTCGCTCACCTTCATCACCCCCAGGTGCGGGATGCGCAGCCGGCGCGGCGCCGGCTCGCCCTCCACGTAGACCGCGGCGGTGAAGGCGAACTCGCCCCGCCCCCAGATCCACGGGTCGTGGTCGTCCAGGATCTGCACCTTCTCCAGCACGATGCGCAGCCGGCCGGTGTCCGCCTTCACCGCGCCGCCGCCCGCGCCCTCGGCGGCCGGCACGTAGAAGGCGCTGCCGCCCACGGCCGTCTTGCCGTCGTACTGGATGACGTCGAAGCGCAGCCCCGCCCCCTCCCCGCCGTCCTCCGTGCCGGCGTAGGCGAACACCGCGGGCACCCGGCCGCCCGCCTTGATCAGCGCGCCGCGGACGCGCGCGTCCGTGGCGCCCGGCTCGGTCTCCAGCACCAGCGGCTTCTCGTTCTCCAGGATCAGCCGGGCCAGGTACTCGCTGATCTCGCCCTTCTCGAGCTGCTCCTTCGCGGTGCGGTGCAGCTCCTCCTCCGCCACCTCCGCGACGCGGAAGCCGTCCAGCGCCTTGTCCAGCCCGTCGCGCAGCACCAGCTCCGGCAGCACCACGCGCAGCCGCCCGATGCCGCGCACGTGCTCCACGCTCAGGTCGAAGAAGCGGTTCTCGCGGAAGGCGTTGTTGAAGTTGAGCGTGGCCCAGGCCGGCGCGCCCCCCGGCGAGGGCGCCGGGTCCACCGGGTGCGTGTTGCGGTGCGTGATGCGCTTGTTGTTGGGCGTCAGCACGTCCACGTTCAGCTCCGTCTGCGACGCCGGGTCCAGCGGGTCCTGCGGGCTGTCGAGCATGGCCAGCAGGCACACGTGGTTGGACACGCTCATGGGCGGCGTCCAGTTGAAGCTCCACACCTGCGGCACCGCCGGCAGCACGCTGCTGAAGCTGTGGTTGCCGATCAGCTTCCACACCGTCTGGTCGTAGGCGTCCGTGGCGTAGTTGGGCCAGAAGTCCGCCGGCAGCGCGGGCAGCCCGGCGCCCGCGTCCGCGTAGAGCAGCTTGACGTCCACCTGCGCCGCGGTGTCCCAGCCGCGGTTGTGCACCTGCACGTACACGCGGTTGACCTCCGTCCGCACCGGGTTCTCGTGCGGGATGCCGGCGATGTCCTCGATCTTGATGGTCCCGTACGGGTGCGACGGGTCGTCGAACTCCACGCCGTCCGTCAGCGCGTCGGTGGGCGCGTAGGCGTCCGCGTCGACCTTGATGTCCGCGCTCTGCCAGTGGTACGCCCAGGTGGCCGGGGCGGTGGGGTCGGGCACGCCGGAGGGGCTGGGGATGATCTCGCCCGTGTCCAGCAGGTTGTCGCGCAGGTAGATGTCCACCTGCGGCGTGGCGGCCGCCAGGCTCACCTGGTAGATGCCGCGGCCGTGCGTGGCCGCGCGCAGCAGGTTGCGCACGGGGTCCAGCGCCAGGTCCACCACCGGCACGTTGGGCAGGCCGACCTCGAAGGGCACCCAGCTCACCCCGTCGTCGGTGGAGTGGAAGACGCCGACGTCCGTGGCCACGTACAGGTCCGCCGTGGCGGGGTCGTAGGCGATGGCGCCCACCGGCACGTCCGGCAGCCCGCCGGCGCGCAGGTTCCAGGTCCACGATCCCATCGCGTACACGCCCTTCCACACGTGGTCGGAGGCGGCGGTGCCGTTGAAGCCCAGGAAGGAGACGTAGACCGTGTCGGCGTTCGCGGGGTCCACCGCGATGCCGGAGAGCCAGCGCGTGGGCCAGCCCGGCACGGTGGGGGTGATGTCCGCGAAGCTGGTGGCCGTCACGCCGCCGTCCGTGCACTGGTGCAGCTCGCCGTCCACGGTGCCGGCGTAGACCACCGCGCCGCTGGAGGGGGCGATGGCCACCTCCGTCACCGTGCCCAGCGCCGGGCTGGCGGGCAGCCAGGTGCCGCCGCCGTCGGCCGTGCGGTACACGGCGCCCGTGCCGCTGAACAGGATCAGCGGGTTGGCGGGGTCCATCGCCAGCACGGTGGCCGGGAAGGGCCCGCCCCCGCCGATGCCCGCCGCGGCGTACGAGAAGGTGTTCGCGCCGTCCGTGCTCTTCTGGATCTGCGCGCCCTGGTACTGCACGTAGACGGTGTAGGGATCGGTGGGGTGGAAGGCCACGTACCCGCCGTCGCCGCCGAAGACGTGGCGGTACGACAGCCCGCCGGTGCTGATCATGGAGCCGTTGTCCTGCGCCCCGCCGCCGAACACGGAGCGCGACGCGGACGACGAGTGCAGGTCGTAGAACTGCGTGGCCACCAGCCCGGTGCTGACCTTGACCCAGTCCACCGGCGTGGCGCCGCCCGTGTAGTCGCCGCGGAACACGCCGCCGTCGTTGCTGATGAAGACGCGGTTGGCGTTGGCGGGGTCGAACACCAGCATGTGCTGGTCCGGGTGGGTGGGCGGCAGGGTGCCGCCGTACGCGTCCGTCACCGCCGTCCAGGTGGCGCCGCCGTCCGCGCTGCGGGCCACGTCCACCGCGCCCGCCCAGACGATGTTGCCCGTCGCGTCCGTGGGGTCCGCCTCGATGTGCTGGCACCACCACACGAACCAGGGCGACACGGGCGGCGCGGCGACGGCCGACCAGCCCGGCGCCTCCGCGGCCGTGGCGGTGCGGTACACGCCCAGCAGGGTTCCCCCGGCGTCGTCCTCGACCATGGCGTACAGCACGTCCGGCGCGGCCGCCGCCAGCGACAGGCTGACGCGGCCGATGCTGGCCGGCGCGGGCAGGCCGGTGTTCCTGGGCGTCCAGGTCACGCCGGAGTCGATGGTCTTGATCACCCCGCCGTTGTTCTGCGCGGCGTACGCGCGGCCGGCGTTCACCGGGTCGAACACGACGTCCGTGAACACGCCGGCCTGGATGGTGGTCCAGGTGGTTCCGCCGTCCAGGGACTGGCACAGCCCGCCCGCGCCCGCCGGCGTGGAGAAGCCGGCGCACAGCACGTGGCTGCTGTCGAACGGGTCCACGGCAATGCGGTAGATGAACTCGTTGCCGATGGCCCCCGTGGCGGCCCAGGTGCCGCCGCCGTCGGTGGACTTGAAGACGCCCTCGCCCTCGTAGAACCAGGAGACGTAGGTCAGCGGCAGCGTCACGGGCAGGCTCACGTAGTGCACGGGCTCGCCGGTGCCGGCGTAGATCGTCTGCGGGTCGGAGGGGTCGATGGCGATGGCGCCGATGGCCAGCGACGCCTCGTCGTGCATGGTGGGCCGCCAGCTCTGGCCGCCGTCCGTTGTCTTCCACACCCCGCCCGCGGCGGAGCCCGCGTACAGCGTCTGCCCGTCGGTGGGGTCCACGGCCAGGCACTTGATGCGGCCGTTGATGTTGCGCGGCCCCACGGACAGCCAGTTCTTTCCCGGCCCGGCGGGCCCCGCCACGATGCCGCCGGCGCGGCCCGGGCGCTCCAGGCCCAGCTCCCGGACGCGCGCCTCCTTGAACGCGCGCGCCCGGCGCAGGCGGCGGCCGGCCACGCGGCCGCGGTCGTCCGCGCGGCGCTCCATCAGCCAGCGCAGCCGGCCCGCGAGCTTGCCCTCCTGCAGCGCGGTGATCTCCTTCTTCGTCATCGGCCGCGGCAGCCGTTCGCGGACGTCCCCGTGCGTCGTCTCCAGGCGGTTCAGCGCCTCTTCGGGCTCGCCGTCCCTGCGCTGCGGCTCGAACAGCGGGCGGATGGAATCGCCTTCCGGCAGTGGTCTGTTCATGGGGCTCCGGCGGGTAGGGGGAGCAGCGGCGCGGCGGGGGGAATGCCGCGCGTGGGCCGGGTGGGGTGCGGCGGGAGCGCGCCGCGCGCGGAGAGGGGAAAGGGGAGCGTGGCCGGCGCGGGAGCCCGGCCGGGGGCCCGCTCCGGCACGCATAGGACGTACCGTATCCGCCATTCTCCCGTCACCCCCGCGAAGCAAGCATCCAGGCCGATTCCTGCCTGCCGCCCTCCCCCCGCGGCCGGCCGCTGTCCACCCCACGCCCCGCCCTTCCGGGGCACCCGCGCCGCACTCCGAACCCGGCGTTGCCAGCCCGCCGCCCCTCGCCGCACCTTGTCGCACTCACGCACTCACGCACTCACGCACTCACGCACTCACGCACTCACGCACTCACGCACTCACGCACTCACGCACTCACGCACTCACGCACTCACGCACTTGCCCTCCTTCCACACCCTCGCCGCGCCCGCGGAAGCCCAGCTTCGCGAGAAGGCCTCCGTGTTCCTGGCGTATGCCGCGCCGGTGGAGACGGAGGAGGAGGCGCGCGCCGCCCTGGCCGCGCGCGAGAAGGCGATGTGGGACGCGACGCACCACTGCTCCGCCTGGGCCCTGCGCTCCGGCGTCCGCCGCGGTAACGACGCGGGCGAGCCGTCCGGCAGCGCGGGCGCGCCCATCCTGGCCGCCATCGAGGGCGCGGGGCTGACGGACTGCATCGTGGTGGTGACGCGGTGGTACGGGGGGACCAAGCTGGGCGTCGGGGGCCTGGTGCGCGCCTACGGCGAGGCGGCCGCCGCCGCGCTGCGGGGGGCGCCGCGCCGCACGGGCACGCACGCCCGGCGCCTGCGCGTGCGCTACCCGTACGCGCACACCGCCGCGGTCATGCGCGCCGTGGAGCGCGCGGGCGCGGAGCAGGTGGAGCACGGCTACGACGCGTCCGGCGACGCGGGCGTGGTGGAGCTCTCCGTCCCCGCGGACGCCGCGGCGGCGTTCGCGGACGAGCTGCGGGAGGGCACGGCGGGCGCGGTGGCGGCGGAGCCGCTGGGCGACGGGGTGCTGTATCGGAACGGACTTTTCTGATCGGCGTATTCATGCGCGAACGCCGCGCGGAACGCCTGATCCCCCCGCGCGGACCATCCACGCCCGCCCGGCCCGCCGCCGGCCGCACCGCACTACGCTGTAAGGAGACCCAGGATGGATGGAGCCGTACTGGCCGACCCCATCATGGACCGGCTCAGGAAACGCCACCCGGCGTACCACGACACCGCCTACCTCTTCCTGCTGGCCGCTCTCCACTACACCATCGAGCGCGTCGGCGAGGCGCGCCACATCACCGGCCGCGAGCTGGCCGAGGGCGCGCGCGACCTGGCGCTGGAGCGCTTTGGGCTCATGGCCCGCTCCGTCCTGGAGTTCTGGGGCATCCGCTGCACCCGCGACCTGGGCGAGATCGTCTTTGCGCTGGTGGAGTGCGGGGTGCTGGTCAAGCAGGACGGCGACTGCGTGCACGACTTCGAGGACGTCTTCTGCTTCGGCGACGCCTTCGACGCCAACTATCCCTGGTGCGCGGAGGTCCGCGCCGAGAGCTGACTTCCGCGGGCGCCGGCGGGGCGCGCGGGGCCGGGGCTGGAACAGGGATTGCGGCCGGATTCCGGCCGTCCCGCGCGGGGGCGCGGAGGGGTTTGCGCCCGCCGGGAGTGCAACCGGAGAGGGGGAGGGGAGGCGGCCATGCCGGACGAGCGCGAGTTTCCGCAGTGCAAGAAGTGCGGGCAGGCCATCCTGGTGCCGCTGTCCGACTACGGACGCGACGGCGCGCCCATCACCTACAAGGCGTGGGTGTGCACCAACCCCGACTGCGGCTTCAACATCCGCATCGACAACGGGGAGATCAGCTTCGGCCGCACCATCGGCCAGAGCTACAAGTAGCCGCCCCGCGCGGCACGCACCCGCCCACGGCGCACCGCGCCGTGGGTTTCTCGCATCCGCCCGGATGATTCCACCCGCCGCCCGACCGCCCTTCTTTGCCGCCGCGCGCGTGCCCGTGCTGTCCGCGCCCGAGATGCGCGCGTGGGACGAGGCCGCCATCCGGTCGCGCGGCGTGCCCGAGCGCGTGCTCATGGAGTCCGCCGGGCGCGCCGCGGCGGCCGTGGTCCAGCGCCTGTACCCGCACGGCCGCGTGGCGGCCGCCGTCGGCAGCGGCAACAACGGGGGCGATGCGATGGTCGTGCTGCGCACCCTCCGCGCGTGGGGCCGCGACGTGGCCGCGGTCCAGGTGGGCCGCGCGCCGCCGGACGATGCGCTGCTGCACGGCTGGGAGCTGCCGGTCCTGGCGATGGAGGACGCGGAGGACGCCTTCCGCGGCGCGGGGGTGGTCGTGGACGGCCTGCTGGGCACCGGCTCGTCCGGCCCGCCGCGCGGCGCCTACGCCGCCGCCATCGCGGCCGTCAACGCGTCGGGGCGGCCGGTGGTGGCGCTCGACGGTCCCAGCGGCGTCGACCTCACCACCGGCGCCGTGCCCGGCGAGGCCATGCGCGCGGACGTGACGGTCACCTTCGGCGCGCCCAAGCGCGGGCTGCTGCTGTTCCCCGGCCGCGAGCGTGCGGGGCGCATCGTGGCGGTGGAGATCGGCTTTCCGCCGCTGGAGCGCGGCGATGCGGGGGCGCAACTCATCACCCCGGCGTGGGCGCGCGACGTCCTGCCCCCCGTCCCGCCCAGCGCGCACAAGGGGATGATGGGGCGCGTGCTCGTGGTCGCGGGGCGGCCGGGGATGGCGGGCGCCTGCGTGCTGGCGGGGATGGGCGCGCTGCGGGCCGGGGCGGGGATGGTCCAGCTCTGCTCGGCCGAGGACAACCGCGAGATCCTGCAGGCCCGCGTCCCCGAAGCGCTGTTCGTGGACCGCGGCGCGCTGGACGCGGACGCCATCGCCGCCACGCACGCCGTCGTCGCGGGGCCGGGGATGGGGACGGACACCGCCCCGCTCCAGGACCTGCGCCTCATCGCGCGCTCCGGCCAGGGGCCGCTGCTGCTGGACGCGGACGCGGTCACGCTCCTGGCGCGCGAGCCGTCCCTCCGCGACGTAGCCGATCGCCCGCTGGTCCTGACGCCGCACCCGGGCGAGATGGCGCGCCTGCTGGGCCGCGACACCGCCGCCGTCACCGCCGACCCGTTCGCGGCCGCGCGGGAGGCGGCGGAGCGCTTCCGCTGCGCGGTGCTGCTCAAGGGCGCGCCCTCGCTCGTGGCCGCGCCGGGGCGCCCGACGCTGGTGAACGTCGCCGGGCACTCCGGCATCGCCACGGGCGGCAACGGCGACGTGCTGAGCGGCGTCGCCGGCGCCTTCCTCGCGCTGGGGATGGATGCGCAGGAAGCGGCCGGGATCGCGCTCTACTTCGCCGGGCGGGCCGCGGAGATCGCCGGCCGGGGCCGCGGCCTCCTTCCCCGTGACGTCATCGAATCCCTCCCCTACGCGCTGCTGGAGGAGCCTGTGGTCGAGAGCACCCTGGCGATGCCGCAGGTGGTGCTGGACCTGCCGCCGGCGGCGTGATCGCCCCGGACGGTTCGGACCCTGGACGGGAGGCGGTGCGGGTACGCCGTCGTCCGGCCGGCGGTTGAATCCGCGCCTCCAGGAGCACGAAGTCCGCCTGCGCGGACTGCATGGCAGCGATCCCCGCGGGCGGCGGGCGTCACCGCATCAGGATGGTAGAGACGCCCCGGCGGGGCGTCTCTACGCCGGCGAAGGCGCCGGTTGTCGCGACGGGCGCATCGCACACCATGATTGACACATCTTCCCGCCAAACCTACGTTTGCGCGCGATTCCGCAGGCCCGTTCGACCACGCCGACCGAACCCGTTTCCCGATCCATGGCCTTCATCCAGGAGATCCGCGCGCGCGAAATCCTCGACTCCCGCGGCAACCCCACCGTGGAGGCGGACGTCATGCTGACCACCGGCGCGGTGGGCCGCGCGGCGGTGCCCAGCGGCGCCTCCACCGGCGAGCACGAGGCCGTGGAGCTGCGCGACGGCGACGCCAAGCGGTACGTGGGCAAGGGCGTGTGCCGGGCCGTGGAGAACGTGAACGACGAGATCGCGCGCGAGCTGGAGGGCACGGACCCGTACGACCAGGTGGGGCTGGACCGGGCCATGATCGAGCTGGACGGCACGCCCAACAAGTCGCGCCTGGGGGCCAACGCCATCCTGGCCGTCTCGCAGGCCAACGCCCGCGCCGCGGCGGAGGACTGCGGCCTGCCGCTGTACCGCTACCTGGGCGGCCCGCTGGCCAACGTGCTGCCCGTGCCCATGATGAACATCCTCAACGGCGGCGCGCACGCCAGCAACAACGTGGACTTCCAGGAGTTCATGGTGATGCCGGTCGGCGCGGAGAGCTTCTCCGAGGGCCTGCGCATGGGCACCGAGGTGTTCCACGCGCTCAAGAAGGTGCTGCAGAAGTCCGGCAAGAACACCGGCGTGGGCGACGAGGGCGGCTTTGCGCCGGACCTCAGGGACAACGAGGAGGCGCTCTCCGTCATCCTGACCGCCATCGAGCAGGCCGGCTACCGCGCGGGCGAGGACCTGGTGCTGGCGCTGGACGTGGCCTCGTCGGAGATGTTCCGCGACGGCGGCTACGTCTTCCACAAATCGTCCAACGAGCGCAAGACGCCGGGGGAGATGGTGGACTTCTACGCCGAGTGGACCGCCCGCTACCCCATCCGCTCCATCGAGGACGGGATGGACGAGAACGACTGGGAGGGGTGGAAGGCGCTCACCGACCGCATCGGCGGCGGCGTGCAATTGGTGGGCGACGACCTGTTCGTCACGAACACCGAGCGGCTGTCGCGCGGCATCGAGGGGGGCATCGGCAACGCCATCCTCATCAAGGTCAACCAGATCGGCACGCTGACGGAGACGCTGGAGGCCATCGAGATGGCCCGCCGCGCCGGCTACAACGCCGTCATGAGCCACCGCTCCGGCGAGACGGAGGACACCTTCATCGCCGACCTGGCCGTGGCCACGGGCGTGGGGCAGATCAAGACCGGCAGCGCCAGCCGCACCGACCGCGTGGCCAAGTACAACCAGCTCCTGCGCATCGAGGAGCACCTGGGCGCGGCCGCGCGCTACCCAGGGCGGCGGCTGTGGGCCTGAAGCCCGCCGCCGCGCGCCGGCTGCTGGCCGGCGGGGTCCTGGCGCTGGCCGGGTACTACGCCCTGTGGGGCGGCGAGTACTCGTTCTTCCACCTGCGGCGGCTGGAGCGCGAGAGCGCGCGGGCGGAGGAGCGCCTGGCCCGCACCCGCGCGGAGGCGGACTCGCTGCGCGCGCTCGCGAAGCGCCTGCAGACGGACGACGCGGAGGTGGAGCGCATCGCGCGCGAGCGCTTCGGGATGATCCGCGACGGCGAGCTGCTGTACCGCTTCGTGCCCGTGGATTCGCCCGGCGCGCGGGAAGTGGAAGGGGCGCCAGGGGTTGACGAAGGCGGGGCCGAGCGGTAGATTGGTGGCACATGACGCGGGGTGGAGCAGCCTGGTAGCTCGTCGGGCTCATAACCCGAAGGTCGCGGGTTCGAATCCCGCCCCCGCTACTGGGGAAAGGGTCGGTCCTCCCGGACCGACCTTTTTCCGTCCGGCCCGGCAGGGTAGCTCAGCTGGTTAGAGCGTACGACTCATAATCGTAAGGTCGGGGGTTCGAGCCCCCCCCCTGCTACTGGCAAACAGACAAGGCCCCGCAACGGACTCCGTTGCGGGGCTTTTGTCGTCCATGCTGGCTGATCAGGGACGCCCACACCCTGCCGCGCTGAAGTCCGACGGAAGCGGTATTCCTCTATACGGCCTCTAATTGCGTATTTCCGCTCCGGGTTTGCGCGGTTCGCTGGGGCTATCCTTCTCCGCGCCTACAGGGCGTTCAAAGAAAAATCGCGCGAGAGGATGCAAGGGGCGCTCCCGATTTATCGGCACAAATAGGCCACAACGATCTAACGCCTTGGTTGGTCTGGCGATGCGTCTCGGCGGAATTGTGCTCCGTTTTTTTAGTCACGAATAGGGAATGGAGTATGCGTGGCGCCCCCCGCCCAAGGGTGCCTGCCGGCCAACCTATCTTTCCAGAGGAGGACCCATGTCTCGATCCAATCGACTGTTCGCCCTCTTTGCCCTGGCGCTGACGACCAGCGCGCTCGGGGTGGCGGGTGGGACAACCCTGCGCTCCGCCTACGCGCAGGAGGAGGAGGTGGTCATCGGGGATCCGGGCGGCTGCGAGGAGGACGAGTGCAACGACGGCACGAACTGCATCCAGAACCCGGGACGCAGGACCAAGTGCGACGTGACCGGCCCCGGCCGGTGCGCCACGGACGCCTGCTGAACCGCGGCATAGGGAGCGCGCCGGCCGGGGCCTGACCCGGCACCGGCGCAGCAGAGGTACCGTGTCTCGCCGGCAGGCGCCCGCTTCCGCGAGACTCCGTCCCCCCGGGGGCGGCGACCCCTTACCGACGCGAGTGCATGATGCCCAGGCAATCCTCCAGGCGCGCACGGCCGGCCGCGCTGGCGCTCTCGCTGGCGCTGGCGGCGGCCTACGGCTGCCAGGACGCGCGGCCGCCCGCCCCGCCGGTGGCCGCCAACTCGCTCGTCCCGCTCGGCGTACACCCCGGGACCGTCCACCCCACCGAGGAGAACCTGCCCCGGCGCTCCGAGCTGGCGGCCTCGATCTCCATCTCCGGCGGCGGCCGGGGCGGGGGCGCGGCGGAGCGCTTTGCCCGCCGCCTGGCCCGCGCCCGCCAGGTGGGGGCGTTCGGGGCCATGGAGGGCACGCCGGACCAGGTGTTCGGCAACATCGAGGACATCGCCGCCGGCGAGGACGGGCGGCTGTACGTCCTGGATTCGCGCTACAACAACGTGCGCATCTTCGACGCGTCGGGGCGCCCGCTGGCGTCGTTCGGAGGGCCGGGCGGCGGGCCGGCGGAGTTCCGCGCCCCGGAGGCGCTCAGCCGCGACCGGCAGGGACGCATCCTGGTGGCCGACCGGCACAACCGCATCAAGCTCTTCGCGCCGGAGGGACCGTCGTACGCCATCCAGTCCAGCATCTCCGTGCGCTTCGTGCCGGAGGACTTCTGCCTGCTGGGCGACGCGGTCTTCGTGCAGGGCATCGAGCGGAACGCCTTCCTCCACGCCTTCTCCGCCGCCGGTGAACGCCTGCGGTCCTTCGGCACCCCGTACGCCACGCCCAACTGGCTGGTGCGCGAGCAGCTTTCCGACGGCCCCGTGGCGTGCAGCGAGGAGGCGGGCACGGTGGTCACCATGCTCAAGTACCTCCCCGTGGTGTACGGCTATTCGCCGGAGGGCGAGCTGCGCTGGGTGTCGCGGCTGGAGGACTTCCGCCCCATCCGCATCACGGAAGAGGTGAACGCGAAGGGCAAGCCGCGCGTGAGCTTCGAGGGCGATGCGCCCTACGACATCGCGGAGTCGCTTCAGGCCGCGCCCGGCGGGCTGGTGGTGGTGCAGACCGCCCGCCGCACGCCGCAGAGCAACCGCGACAAGCTGGAGTTCGCGGAGCTGCGCACCTACGTGCTCTCGGCGGCCACGGGCCAGGGCGTCTACGTGGGCAACCACCTGCCGCGCATCGGCGCCGTGACCGGCACCCGCGTGCTGGCGGGCGAGAACGACCCCTATCCCCGGGTGCGCATCCTGGAGATGCCCGGCGCGGAGGCGGGGCGATGAGCGCGCAGCGGTGGCGGCCGTCCAGGCTGGAGGTGGCCATCGCGGTCACCTTCTTTGGCGCAGCGTTCCTGGCGGCCTCGACGGGCTCCGTACCCATTCCGCAGGTCACGCTGAACTGGCGGGCGGACGCGCCGGCGGGGTACGCGCCCTCGTTCCGCGCGCCCGCGGGCGGGGAGCTGGCGTTCGTGTTCATCGGCTCGTCGCGCTGCGTGCCGTCCAGCCACGAGACGCTGCCGCCCGCCGTCGAGCGGCTCAAGCTGCTCCTGCGCGACCGGGCGGCGCGGAGCGGGCGCTCGTTCACCACGCTGGGCATCGCGCGCGACTGGAGCGTGGACGCGGGGCTGGCGCACCTGGGCAAGTTCGGCCGCTTCGACGAGGTGGTCGCCGGGCGCAACTGGCTGAACGTCGGCCTGCTCCGCTACGTCTGGGAAGACGTCCCCGGCCAGGCCGCCACGCCGCAGGTGCTGGTGCTGGACCGGCGGCTGGTGGACCGCGGCGCGCCGGAGGCCGCGGACGGCGTGGTGCAGGACGAGCGGCTGGTGACGCGGCTGGTGGGATGGGAGGAGATCGAGCGCTGGGCCGCGCGCGGCGCGCCGCTCCCGCACCTGCCCCGGGTTGCGTCTCCCGCCAGCTTCCGCGAAAGTGAAGATGCGCAGGTGATGCGGTAGCAGATGCCGCACCCGCGCATCCACCGTCTCCCTCACGCGGAGGTACCCATGCGCAAGCTGAAGCTCGAGCTCGACACCCTGGAGGTGGAGTCGTTCGAGACCGGCGCCGAGCACCGCTTGAACGGCACCGTGCGCGGCCACGACGACGACACGGTGGAGACGGAGTGGTGCACCGGCTACCCGGACTGCGGCGTCTCCAAGCGCGGATGCCAGACGCCGCGCAACACCTGCTACGGGAGCTGCGGGTGCACGGAGGGCTGCACGGAGAACTGCCAGACCGTGGCGCCCTACTGCTAAACTGATCACTCACGCAGAGACGCAGAGGACGCGGAGATGAAGTTCTCCGCGTCCTCTGCGTCTCTGCGTGATGCTTTCGTAGTTTGCGCTACGCCAGCGCCTGCTCCAGGTCCGCGATCAGGTCGTCGGCGTCCTCCACGCCGCAGGACAGGCGGATCAGCCCGTCGCTGATGCCCATCAGCTGGCGGCGGTCCACGGGCACGGAGGCGTGCGTCATCATGGCCGGGTGCCCGATCAGGCTCTCCACCCCGCCCAGCGACTCCGCCAGCGAGAAGATGCGCGTGCCGTTGGCCAGCCGCTTCGCGTTCTCCAGCGACCCCGTCTCCACCGAGATCATCCCCGTGAACCCCTTCATCTGCCGCCGCGCCAGCTCGTGCTGCGGGTGCGACGGGAGCCCGGGGTAGTAGACGCGCTCGATGCGCGGGTGCGCCTCCAGCCACTCCGCCACGCGCAGGCCGTTGGCGTTGTGCGCGGCCATGCGCAGGTGCAGCGTCTTGGTGCCCCGCAACGCCAGCCAGCAGTCCCACGGGCCGGGGATGGCGCCGGCCGCGTTCTGCAGGAAGCGCATCTGCTCGTGGATCTCGTCGCTGCCGGTCACGAACAGGCCGCCCACCATGTCGCTGTGGCCGTTGACGTACTTGGTGGTGGAGTGCAGCACGATGTCCGCCCCCAGCGCCAGCGGCTGCTGGTTGTACGGCGACGCGAAGGTGTTGTCCACGCTGAGCCACGCCCCCGCGCCGTGCGCGATCTCCGCCGCGGCGGCGATGTCCGTCAGCCGCATCATGGGGTTGGTCGGCGTCTCCACGTGCACCAGCTTCGTCTTCCCCGGGCGCACCGCGTCGCGGATCTCGTCCAGGCTGCTGCTGTCCACGAAGGTGAACTCCAGCCCCATGCGCGCGATGACCCGCGAGAACAGGCGGAAGGTGCCGCCGTACACGCCCTCGCCGCAGACCACGTGGTCGCCGGCGGAGAACATCTTGATCATGGTGTCGTGCGCCGCCAGCCCGCTGGCGAAGGCGATGCCGTGGGCCCCGCCCTCCAGCGCCGCCACGTTGCGCTCCAGCGCCTCGCGCGTGGGGTTCTGCGTGCGCGCGTACTCGTATCCCAGGTGCCGCCCCAACTCCGGCTGCACGTAGGTGGAGGTCTGGAACACCGGGGTCATGATGGCGCCCGTGGCCGGCTCCGGCCGCTGCCCCGCGTGCACCGCCAGCGTGCCGAACCCCAGCCCCTCCGTCCGCGTCTCGTCTTTCATCGCCTGTCGTCTCCCCGAGGTTCACCTGCGCGCAGGCGCGGAAGATAGGCCGCCGCAGCCGATTCCGCACGACCATCGCGCATATTGATCATCCTCTGAACATAGTTCCGCGGCACGGGTGATGCACAGAACGATGTCCGTTGACGGGATGATTTTACCGAATTATCATGGGCGCAGGCAAGGAGGGCCGAATGATCGACGAAATCGACGCGGAGATCCTGCAGATCCTGCAGCGCAACGCGCGGACGCCCAACGCGGAGATCGCGCGCCAGGTGGGCATGGCGCCGTCCGCCATCCTGGAGCGCATCCGCAAGCTGGAGGAGCGCGGGGTCATCGAGGGATACACGGCGCGCGTCAACCCGCTGGCCTACGGGCTGGGGCTTACGGCGTTCGTCTTCGTGCGCGCGGACGAGCGCGCGGGCGCGCAGACCACGGCGCAGCGCATGGGAGAGATCCCCGAGGTGCAGGAGGTCCACCACGTGGCCGGCGAGGACTGCTTCCTGGTCAAGGCGCGCGTGGCGGGCACCCGCGAGCTGGGCGCGCTGCTGCGTGACAAGCTGGGGGCCATCGACACCATCCGCTCCACGCGCTCCACCATCGTGCTGGAGACGGTCAAGGAGACGTCCGTCCTGTACCCGCCCGCCACGGGAGGCGGCGATGCCTGAGCGCGCGACGCCTTCCACCGCGAAGGTGGTGGCCGCCTTCGCGGCGGTCTACGTGATCTGGGGATCCACGTACCTGGCCATCCTGTTCGCCATCGAGACGCTGCCGCCGCTGCTGATGGCGGGCGTGCGCTTCCTGGCGGCGGGCGCGGTGCTGTACGCCTTCCTGCGCCTGCGCGGCCAGCCGGCGCCGGAGCGGCGGCACTGGCGCAGCGCGCTGGTCATCGGCGGGCTGCTGCTGCTGTGCGGCAACGGCGGGGTGGTGCTGGCGGAGCGGACGGTGCCCTCCGGCGTGGCCGCGCTGCTGGTGGCCATGGTGCCGCTGTGGATGGTGCTGCTGGACTGGCTGCGCACGGGCGGCGTCAAGCCGGCGAAGCGGACGTGGGTGGGGCTGCTGGTGGGATTCGCGGGGATGGTGCTGCTGGTGGGCCCCGGCGAGCTGGCGGGGGGCGGCGCGGTGGACCCCCTGGGCGCGGGGTTGGTGATGCTGGGCTCGGTGGCCTGGGCGTTCGGCTCCATCTACTCCCGCCGCGCGCCGCTGCCGTCCAGCCCGTTCGTGGCCACCGCCATGGAGATGATGAGCGGCGGCGCGCTGCTGCTCGTGGCCGGGCTGCTGCGCGGCGAGGCGGCGGGGCTGGACCCGGCGGAGTTCAGCGGCCGGTCGCTGCTGGCGTGGGGGTACCTGGCGGTGTTCGGCTCGCTGATCGCGTTCAGCGCCTACATCTGGCTGCTGGGCGTCAGCACGCCGGCGCGCGTCTCCACCTACGCGTACGTCAACCCGCTCGTCGCCGTGTTCCTGGGCTGGGCCATGGCGGGCGAGCCGGTGACGGCGCGGGTGCTGGGCGCGGCCGCCGTCATCATCCTGGCGGTGGCGGTCATCACCAGCGGCAGGCGCGCGCCGGCGGTGGAGACGGCGCCGCCCGCTCCCCCCGCGCCCGCTCCCGGGCCGCGGCAACGGGCGCGCCGGCCGCAGCGGAACGCAGCTTGACGTAGCGGGGGCGCGCGCCAGACATTGCCGCCCCCGCCGAACCTTCGGCGAACGTTCTCGAGACCAGGGGAAATTGAGCAGGCCGTGATCGATACGTCCAACCTGATGGTGAGCGTCTCCGGCGTGCGGGGGCGCGTGGGGCAGGGGCTGACGCCGGAGGTCATCGCCACCTTCGCGGCGGCGTTCGGCGCGTACGCGCTGAAGCGCGGGCCGGGGAAGACGGTGGTGCTGGGCCGCGACAGCCGCGTGAGCGGGCCCATGTTCGCGCGCGCGGCCACGGCGGCGCTGCAGTCGGTGGGGTGCGACGTGGTGGACGTGGGCATCGCGCCGACGCCCACGGTGCAGCTCGCGGTGGAGGAGATGCAGGCGGCGGGGGGCCTGGCGGTGACGGCCAGCCACAACCCCATCGAGTGGAACGCGCTCAAGTTCATCGGCCCGTCCGGCATGTTCCTGGACGCGGACGAGGGCGCGGAGATGCGCGCCTTCCTGGACGGCGGCATCCCCCGCGCCACCTGGGACCGGCTGGGCGAGCGCTGGGAGGACGACCGGGCCGTCGAGCGGCACCTGCAGCGGATCTTCAGCATCCCCTTCGTGGACGTGGAGCGCATCCGCGCCCGCGGCTTCCACGTGGCGCTGGACTGCGTGCGCGGCGCGGGCGGCACCATCTTCCCGCGGCTGCTGGAGGAGCTGGGCTGCCGGGTGACGGCGATCAACCTGGAGACGGACGGCCGCTTTCCCCGCGAGCCGGAGCCGGTCGCCGAGAACCTCAAGGAGCTGGAGGCGCTGGTCCGCGACAGCGGCGCGGACCTGGGCCTGGCCACCGATCCCGACGTGGACCGCCTGTCGCTGGTCTCCGGCGAGGGGAAGGCGATCGGCGAGGACTACACGCTGGCGCTGGCCTCGTCGCTGGTGCTGCGGCACCGGCCGGGCACCGTCGTGACCAACCTGTCCACGAGCCGTCTGCTCGACGACGTCGCCGCGGCGGCGGGGGCCCGGCTGGTGCGCGCGCCGGTGGGGGAGATCAACGTGGCGCGGCGGATGCAGACGGAGAACGCGACCATCGGCGGAGAGGGCAACGGGGGGGTCATCCTGGGCGACGTGCACCTGACGCGCGATGCGCCCGTGGCCGCCGTCCTGGTGCTCCAGCTCCTGGCGGAGACGGGGAGCACGCTGGCGGAGCTGGCGGCGGGCATCGGCCGCTACGAGATCGTGAAGGAGAAGGTCGCGCGCCCCTCGCAGCCGCTGGACGCGGTGTACGACGAGCTGGCGCGGCGCTTTCCCGAGGCGGAGGCGGACCGGCAGGACGGGCTGCGGCTGGACTGGCGGGCGGAGAAGAAGTGGGCGCACCTGCGCCCCTCCGGCACGGAGCCCATCGTACGCATCATCTGCGAGGCGCCGACGCGGGAGGATGCCCTGGACCTCGTCGAAGCCCTGAGGGCGGCGCTGCCGCGGTAGGAAAGGCGGGTCTCACGCAGAGACGCAGAGGGCGCAGAGAACGACGAGAGATGCGTGAGGGATGCGCGCCCGCAGGGCCGGGACACCGGCGGGGCGATTGAGAGGGACGGGGGACGAGCTCCGCGGCCGGCGCGCCACGGAGCCGCCGGGGGCCCGGCGCAGTTGGGCACAGTCGTATCGTGCCCTACTGCGCGCGCAGCCCGGCCCCCCGCGCAGGCAGTATCGCGCGGGGGGACACGCCCAGACCAGCAGTTTCAGTTCAGACCAGCGGTTCACGAACGTCCAAACTTCCACGCAGGACCGAGAGCCATGTGCGGAATCGTGGGTTACATCGGGGAGCAGCAGGTGGCGCCGCTGCTCATCCAGGGCCTCAAGCGCCTGGAGTACCGCGGCTACGACTCGGCCGGCATCGCCGTCGCGAAGAACGGCAACCTGCTGGTGCGCAAGGAGGCCGGGAAGATCGCCGAGCTGGAGAAGCTGATCCTGGCGGAGCCGGTGGAGGGGGTGTACGGCATCGGCCACACGCGCTGGGCCACGCACGGCCCGCCCAACCAGGTCAACGCCCACCCGCACACCAGCGAGAACGGCGACTTCGCGGTCGTGCACAACGGCATCATCGAGAACGCCGGCTCGCTGCGGAAGGTGCTGCAGGAGAAGGGGCACGTCTTCACCTCGGAGACGGACAGCGAGGTGCTGGTGCACCTGATCGAGGAGATCTTCAACACCGCGGACGGCGAGCGCGCCGGCAAGCTGGAGCGCGCGGTGGAGGAGGCGCTCAACATGATCGAGGGCACCTACGGCATCTGCGTGGTCTCCACCCGCGACCCGGGCAAGATCGTGGCGGCGCGCCTGGGCAGCCCGCTGCTGATCGGCGTGGGCGACAACGGCGAGAACTTCGTGGCCAGCGACGCGGCGGCGGTCATCGCCCACACGCGCGACGTCATCTACATGGACGACGGCGACATGGCCACCGTGACCAAGGACCGCTACACGGTGCACCGCCGCGGCCAGGGGCCGGTCAACCGCCCCATCAGCCACGTGGACTGGGACCTGGACGAGGTGGAGCGCGGCGGGTACGACCACTTCATGCTCAAGGAGATCATGGAGCAGCCCGTGACCCTGCGCGAGAGCATGCGCGGGCGGCTGCTGCCGGAGGAGGGCGGGGTCAAGCTGGGCGGGCTGACGGGGATGGACGAGGAGCTGCGGCAGATCCAGCGCATCATCATCCTGGGCTGCGGCACCTCCTGGCATTCCGGGCTGATCGGCGAGTACATGCTGGAGGACATCGCCCGGGTGCCCACGGACGTGGAGTACGCCAGCGAGTTCCGCTACCGCCGCCCGGTGGTGGAGCCGCACACGCTCACCATCTCCATCTCCCAGAGCGGCGAGACGGCGGACACGCTGTGGGCCATGCGCGAGGCCAAGCAGCAGGGCGCCACCACGCTGGGCATCGTCAACGCCGTGGGCAGCACCATCGCGCGCGAGACGGACGCGGGGGTGTACCTGCACGCGGGGCCGGAGATCGGCGTGGCCTCCACCAAGGCGTTCACCAGCCAGGTGGTCGTCCTGGCGCTGATGACCGTGCACCTGGGGCGCCTGCGCGGCACGCTCAGCGCCAGCCGCGGGCGCGAGATCGTGCGGGCGCTGCAGCAGCTCCCGGAGCAGGTGAGCCACCTGCTGGAGATGGACGACGCCCTCAAGGCGCTGGCGGAGGAGTACCAGCACTCCAAGAACTTCCTGTACCTGGGGCGCGGCTACAACTTTCCCGCGGCGCTGGAGGGGGCGCTCAAGCTCAAGGAGATCAGCTACATCCACGCGGAGGGGTACCCGGCCGCGGAGATGAAGCACGGGCCCATCGCGCTGATCGACGAGAACATGCCGGTGGTCATCATCGCGCCCAAGGACGCGGTGTACGACAAGGTGCGCAGCAACATCGACGAGGTGAAGGCGCGCGGCGGGTGCATCATCGGGGTCATCAGCGAGGACGACCACGAGCTGCTGGAGGTGGTGGACCACGTCATCACCATCCCGCGCACCATCGACATGCTGACGCCCATCCTGGCCAGCGTGCCGCTGCAGCTCCTGGCCTACCACATCGCCGTTCTGCGCGGCACCAACGTGGACCAGCCGCGCAACCTGGCCAAGAGCGTGACGGTGGAGTAAGTACGGAGTACTTTGAGCCAACAACACAGAGGGCCGCCGGCGCACCGGCGGCCCTCCTGTCGTTAGTGCCCTCATCACAAGCTTGCGGAACGCGCAGCGCCAGACCTTATTGTTCGATCAGCATTGTCCAATCAGCTTTCGGACGGGGTTCG